>NZ_CP102278.1:790000-1090000 GCF_025149915.1 Coprococcus eutactus | reverse complement strand
CTTCCATAGTGACTGGATGCCTCCGCCACAACATTGTCAGCATACCCTGCAGCAACTGTCATAGCTGCCAGTGACAACGCCTCTCCGCACGTTGAACACGCCCCATACAGACCGAATACCGGTATCTCCATATCCTTTATTCCAAATGTGGATGCTATGAGCTGTCCAAGCAGATCCCCGGCAAATACATATCTTATGTCGTCCTTATTCACTCCAGCCTTCTGTATGGCAAGCATCACCGCCTGTCTCACCATCTCGCTCTCTCCCTCTTCCCAGGAATCCTTTCCAAATGTCGGATCCTCGCTCACCCTGTCAAAATACCTTGCCATAGGACCGTCTATCTCCTTGGGCCCCGCAACAGATGCGGCTCCTATGATATAGGGCGCATTTTCAAATTTTAAACTCTGCTTTCCTACCTTTTCCTTCATACTCCGCAACTCCCTTTCGCTCGGCGATTCAGTTTTGAAGATTTTTTATATCTCCTTACTGATATGCATATCTGTCTCTGATACTATATTTCCCTGAATTTTAAATTTTCATCATGGTATTTTATGTCAGAAAAGGAATACGCCATCAACCAGTACTGGACAAAAAGCCATGTATGCTTTAACATTACCAGAGACGTTAAATAGAAAAGTACATGTGTAGAAATGGAGATTTATTGTGGAATTTACAAAGGAATATTGGATAAACTGTTTTAACAGGTGCATCAGATATACAAAGACATTTATAAAATGGATTATTTTTTCACTGATCATGGGTACGATATGCGGACTTGTGGGAACCGCATTCCACATCTGTGTTGAGTACGCAACCGGCTTCAGGGAAAGTCACCATCCGATCATATATTTTCTTCCTCTGGCGGGCGTTGTGATCGTATTTATCTATCGCATATGCGGAATCAGACATTCCAAAGGCACGAACCTCGTAATTGGTTCCATCAGAAGTGTGGAGAACGAGATTCCCTCGCGTATGGCTCCGCTCATATTTGTGTCAACGGTTATAACACATTTGTTCGGAGGCTCCTCCGGCCGTGAGGGTGCCGCTCTCCAGATCGGTGGAAGTATCGGTGTATCAATAGGAAAGATCCTTAAACTAGATGAGAGCGATAAGCACATACTGACTCTGTGTGGTATGAGTGCAGTATTCTCTGCGCTGTTCGGAACGCCTATAACAGCCGCCCTATTCAGCATGGAGGTCATCAGTATAGGAATACTGTACTATTGTGCATTCGTTCCGTGTCTGTTCTCATCCGTTATATCCTACGCCATAACCCAAAAGCTGCACGTCGTCCATGAGCATTACGATATCACCGGGATACCTTCATCCATAGATGTTGTCATGGTGCTTAAAGTCATAGGACTTGCGATCCTCTGCGCCATTTTGAGCAGTCTGTTCTGCATATTTATGACCATAGTACACAAGCTGTTCAGAAAATATTTTAAGAATCAGTATCTACGCGTGTTTGCGGGTGGTTTAATGCTTGTACTCCTGAACATAGTCTTAAAAACAACAGATTACAACGGTACCGGTATGAATATCATTGCCAAAGCGTTAAATGGAAATGCCCAGCCAGCGGCTTTCCTTCTGAAAGCGCTGTTTACAGCCATAACGATAGGCTGCGGTTTCAGAGGTGGTGAGATTGTTCCGTCATTCTTCGTTGGTGCCACATTTGGCTGTGTAGCCGGAGGCCTCATGGGAATGGATCCAGGATTTGCAGCGGCTCTCGGAATGGTCTGCTTCTTCTGCGGAGTTGTAAACTGCCCTCTCACCTCACTGTTCCTGAGTATCGAGCTTTTTGGTGCAAACGGCATCATGTTCTTCACCATCGGCTGCGCCGTCAGCTATATGCTGTCCGGCTACTACAGCCTGTACAACGAACAGAAGATCATCTACTCCAAGCTCCGTCCTCACTATGTGAATCTCTATACCAACCAGGAAATACGGACTAAAGAACCGGGATTTCTGGAGGGATTTCTCAGAATCCGTGAAGATGACGCTGACGATGTAGAGTAAACAAAAGCTGTATCATTCCGATACAGCTTCTGCACTATCTTCTGATGAACTCTCCGATGTTCCGTCACTGGAAGTCTCATCTGATCTATCTACAATTGTTCCGATGTGGACGATTCTTCTGAATCCTCGTCATAGTCTGACTCCGTCTTTTCTCCTGAATCGTCCGTCGTCTTATCGCCGGACTTATCATCATTCTTAGCCTTCTTTGGCAATTTACCGACCTTATATACTTCGTCCCTGACGGAGTACACGCTCACAGCCTCAGGATTATCCGATATAACATTGCCCTCACCATCATACACTCTTCTGTATGACTGGATCGTAAGTCCCTCTATTCCTGTAGTATCGAGGATCTGTTCATCCTTTCCTAGGCTCTTGTCAAGCTCGTACTTCGTCTCATATGGCTCAGTCTCAAGAGTTTCAGTGTAGAGTTCCACGCTGAATGGCTCAGTGACAGTTCCCCATATCGTACATGATGTGGAATATCCATCATATGTAGTCGTTATCTTTATCGGATAGTCTGTATCGTTTGTAAACACAAAATCACAGCCTCCCCAAGCAACTGTTGCGTCAAGTCCCGCAGGCACGTAAGATGCAGGATATGGATGACAATGTCTCTCATCTATCTCCAAATTGGCATAAAGGCAAGCCATGTAGAGGGTTGACGATACCTGACATATTCCACCTCCCATATCCAGAACCGACTCTCCGTCTGCATATGAAGGTCCAGGAAGGAAGCCTCTCTCCTCAGTGAGTTCTCCAACTCCCAGGTTGTAGGAAAATGACTCTCCTGGCATGAGTATCGTTCCATCACAATACTGAGCCGCAAGCTTGACATTTGTCTTTCTGTTGTCAGATCCATCAACCTCAGTGGAATAACTGCTTATCTGATCCCTAAACAGAAGCTTCTCATACTCTGCTGTCGTCAGATCAGCGCTTGTAAGTACAAGAGGTATCTCAACCTTCTCCCCTGACTTTGCCCCACTCAGAGCCATTTTAGCCGCATCCAGATCAAAATCTACTCCGTCCTTTGCCTCTATGACCTTATAGTCATCGTCGGGATCCAGCGTAGGATCCTGCGGTTCACAGTGTATCTTTTCATAAAGCGCATCCATGTCAACGTCCGACTGTTTTTCCGGGCACTTTATGACCGTGTCGTAATCGCCCTTGCCGGTCTGTCTGCTTATGGTCCTGACAAGTTTATCCACATCCACGGCATAGCTACCCTTGCCCTTCGTGAGGATAAGCTTGTCATTATCTATCTTGTAGCCATCCTCCCTGCTCAGATCTGCCTTCATGATATCGCTGCTTTCCACGAGCTTCTTCAGCTTCTGTGCATCTCCGATCTCCGGATATATATTGTAATCAGTTCCACCAATCTTCGATTTCAGGAAACCATATCCTCTTATCCAGAACCTGTGAGTTCTGTCCTGAATATCCTTGACTGAACTGTATGAATCTCTGTCGAGAGCTTCAGATATATTCAACGTGTATCTCTGTCCGTTTAATTCAATCCTGACGCTGGCGCTGCTGTAATCCCTGTCGTACTGGTTGCTGACCAGTCTGGCGGCTTCCGTGGGCTTCATCTTTCCAACGTCTATGCCATTTATGCTGGTCTTGTCATAGAACTTTCTGTTTCCAATTATAAGGCATATGACCGCATATAATATAACGACAAATATACCTGTAAGTATCCAGCTCACTATCTTATACTGTCTCTGTAATTTTTGTCTGCGGGTTCTCATCCGCTGTAGCTCCATCCGCTGGCTGTCAGTCATCCCGCCTCGTTTTTGGGAATCATTCGCCGGTCTCACCGGTTTGTTCCCTGAATTTCTGGGTCTCCTGTCTTCCATATTCTCATCCTCATTATCGTATGTTGTACTTTATCTTTTGTCCAGTATACAAATGATTTATCCTATTTTCTGCCATGCATCTTATAAAACAGATATTCCTTCGCAAGCTCCGAATAGAGCTTCTCCACTGTCCATGTCCTGTTCGTGTCCGTAGCCACCGATTTGAGTGCTATCGGCGCCACCCCGGACTTCCTGTACCTGTCGAGGAATATATCCAGTTCACGGCTGCTTATCCCGGCAAATACCACCATCTCCATGTTGAGTTTTCGGCTGTCACTTTCTTTCAAACCGGTAGCGCCGGTATATTCCACACCGTCTAGAATATCTGACACCTTCACCATACCGCAGCCACTGTCAATTGTCTCGTACACAGCTCCAAGTACACCACATATCTCTTTAACCACCGTCTCTTTGTCAGCCGGCAGGTTCATGGCAAATATTTTTTTCATACAACTATCATCCTCACAAACCATCGTCTTTTGTCTATACATCATTATGTTGTTTTTTTTACCAAAGTCAACATCTCTTTAGTAAAAAGCCCATTTTTTAACTGGTTATCCGTATCTATCTACCATATAGAGATGATCCAATAAATAATTCCAAGCAGCCAGCTTGTAAATATACCATACAATATGACCGGTCCGGCTATGGTAAACGCCTTGACACCCTTTCCAAATACTTCGCCCTCTGTCTGAAACTCAACTATCGGTGCACACACTCCATTTGCAAATCCTGTTATAGGCACAAGGGCTCCAGCACCTCCGTATTTTGCGATCTTCTTGTACAGATTTAAGCTCGTAAGTATAACACTGGCAAGCACAAGTATGAGAGAAACGTACGCGTAAGCCTCATCCTCCTTCACATCAAATCTTGTCAATATATTAAATATCAACTGTCCTATTGTACATATTATGCCTCCCACAATAAACGCCCACAGACAGTTTCTTGGGGCACTGGATGTCGGTGTGACATTTTCCACATACTCATTGTAATCGCTTTCATTTGGCTCAAATTTCATGATCAAAGATCCTCCTTATTGATTTGTTTTATATTTAAATAGACTCCCCTACATTCCCACGGCAACACTGATCAGGGAGCCTATAAGTTTTCCCGCCGCCAACGCATATATAACGTAAGGCAGATTTCTTCTCACGCTGAAACGTCTTGCCGCAATCGGTATCACGTTCAGCACCTCCGTGAGCGCTCCCGCAAGACATCCGACAAATATGCCTCCAAACAGGCACACGACAGAATACCCAAGCCAGGTTACCCTCACCGGTATATCAAACAGATACACCGCATTTGCAAGAGTTGCTCCAAACGCCAGAAGGCTCTCTATCAACATGTAATGCCTTGCTCCCTTGACCTTCTCTAACAGCTTCGGAAATATTCCTATAAGCGATATGAATGCAAAATAGCCGCCGGATATGGCTATTCCACTAGCAAAGCACGCCAGCGCAAGCAAAACATATCTAATCAGCATCTTTGCACTCCTTCTTTCTCTCTGCATCTGTTATAACTGTCTGGTTGACATCTTGCTCATACTGGCGCATCTGAACCTGGAGCGGTGTAGGATCATCTGTGAACTTCTTCTTGACTCCGTGGTTAAAAAATATGATGATGCCTATGAAAAGTCCCAGAGAATATGCTATTCCCGCCACAGGGTAGGCTTCCCTCGCCTTTCCCACAAATATATTTTCCATGACATCCAGTTGTCCCACCATATTCACATCTGAGTTATATGACATGATCGAAAACCCGGCGCCAAAGAAGGCTATCAGACATATCATTATGAATTTCAGTATCTGCTTGACATTGTCACTGGTATCATAAGTCCTGTAATATACCACTACATCCGTCGCCCCAAGTGCTTCCACCTGCAGCTCTGGGTATTTCTGCTGTATCAGTTCTATAATGTACATTACAGAGATCACCTTCTGCTCCTTTGTACCAGTAAAACTCGCCAGCTCCATCTTCTCTATATCATACTTCGCATCAGGATTACCGCTGACCACCGTGGCAACATCCTTTATTCTGACTTTTTTCTTCTCAGCCAGACAGCTCTCTGAAAGCTTTAAATAAACACAATCAGCCATACACTTATACTCCTGTTCTTTTCCTCTAAGAATAGTCTGTCCATGTGTACGGCTGATATTATTCCAATATATTCCATTTTTTATCCAGCATCTGCACTCTACGCCCGCTTGAGTTCCCGCAGAATCTTCTTCTCCAGTCTGCTGACCTGAACCTGGCTCATACCCAGTATCCTTCCAATCTCCCCCTGTGTCTTTTCACCGAAATATCTCAATGTTATCAGTTTCTTTTCCCTCTCCGGTAAGGTGTCCAGAAGCTGCTTCACATACAGCTTTTCCACTACTCTTTCCTCCTCCCGGCGGCTGGTCTGAAGTTCTCCCATCTCCTCAATATTAGATATATCTACCGCAGATTCCATTGCCATGACCAGCTCTTCCGGATCACTGCCTATCTTCGCGCATATCTCGTCCACAGTTGGCTCCCTGCCATTTGTCCGTTGGTATTCCTGCCGGTATTTCTCCGCCCTGTAATGTATCGTTTTCAGATTTCTGCTGACTCTCACCAGTCCGTCATCCCTTAAGAACCTCCTTATCTCCCCCTGTATGAGCGGAACTGAGTATGTGGAGAACATAACATCGTATTCAAGATCAAATCTGTCTACAGCTTTTATAAGTCCTATAAGTCCTATCTGTATAAGATCCTCAAGCTCCTGTCCCCTGCCAATGTACCTCTTTGCCACGCTTACCACAAGCCCCATATTCTCAGTTATCAGTCTGTCCCTCGCTGTAATGTCGCCTTCCTTTGCAAGCCTGAGCAGCTGAAGATTATCTGTCATCAATACATCTCCTGACTATTTCCGATCATCTTTTTCATTTTTACCACTGTCCCCTCTCCTGGTGCCGACAATACCTCAAGTCCGTCCATAAATGCCTCCATAAACGAAAATCCCATACCTGAACGGCTTCCATCCGTGACCGACGTGTACATCGGCTCCATAGCCTTGTCAACATTTTCTATTCCGCAGCCTTGATCCCTGACTGTTATGTATATCGTCCTGTCCTCTATGTATACCTCGACCGTTATAACTCCAGTCCCTGACCTGTAGCCATGAACTATGGAATTTGTTACTGCCTCGGATACGGCTGTCTTCACATCCTCTACCTCACAAAGTGTAGGGTTTATCCTCGTCATCATTGCCGCAACCACTACCCTCGCAACCGACTCGTTCCTCGCATCACTGCCAAACTCCACGACTAATCTGTTCTTGTCCATATTTTTTACTCTCCTTGTTTTCTATACTCACTGATATCTAACTGCTAGGCATCCTTCAGCCCGCCATCGAGCTTTACCGCTATTCTGTATATTCCTGACATGAGCAGTATCCTGTCTATCCTCCCATTTACATTTATGACACCCACGCTTCCTCCTCTCGTCTGTACCTGCCTGAACCGTCTTGTTATGATCCCAATCCCTGAGCTGTCCATAAACGTGGTTATCCTGAAGTCAAACACAACATGTCTTATATCCTGTCCCTCAAAGATCTCTTCGGTCGCCTCAGTGATCTTCCCGGCTGCATAATCATCCACCTCTGAGGGCATATATACAATGACAGTATCCCCCATTTTCTCATAAATATTCATACCCACGCCTCCTATAACAAAAAAAGATACAAAAGAAATTGCTGATCTTTACATCAATCTCTTTCGTATCTCTCTATTCTCATCTATGACCTATATTATATTCTATATTTTCTCCAGCCGACTAATAAACGCCATCGGCTGAGTCTCCGGTGTCAGCACCATCTGCTGTTCCGTCTGTAACTCCATCTGTTGTTCCGTCTGTAGTGTCATCTGCCGAGTAATCAGGCTCAGTGCTGTCTGTGCTGTCTGTGCCATCTGTGTATCCGTCACCCTGATCATCTGCTCCTGCCGTATCATCATATCCGTAGGAAGAATCTGTATTTCCATCTGTGGTATCTGGTCCGGATGTATCTGTTCCAGACGTATCTGACTGATCTGCCACAGATGTATCTGTACTATCTGCCACAGCCGATCCTTCTGTTCCTGCAGCTGCACTTGTCTTCTGTGCAGCCTTATCCTTGCCCGCCTGTATCGCCTCGTCATCGGCATGTTCGCAGGCATACGCATAATATACTGAATTAGGACAGTTCTCTACCAGCTGGTTAAATACAAGTGTTGCATTGTTCTCGTCCGACAGCTTGAGGTAACACATGCCCTTGTAATAAAGTGCCACATCACTATTCGGTGTATCCTGAAGCACCCTGTTAAGATCATCCATTGCAGCCTCATATGACATATTCTCGTACTTTGATATCGCTGACTGAACCCTCGCCTTGTTGTCGTCCGAGAGCACCTGTGATGCGTAATCTCCATACTTTGATATCTGATTCTTCAATGTCTTAGTCTCTGTCTCCGCGTTTTGAAGCTTGTTTGTCATAGAATCTACCTGTGACTGAAGCTCAGATATCTTCACATTCTTGTCTGATATCTCCTGGCTGAAGGTTATCTGCAAATCTCTCTGTGAATTGTCTGCAGCCTTATCCCTGTTCGGAATTATCAATGTCCACATGGCTGCAAGCCCCAGTACAACTCCAGCTATGATATATGCTATGGAGTATTTGTAAAAATTGATATCCTTATATCTTCCAACCGGAACCGGATCGCCGTCAAAATCGACCTCACTATTTCCTGCTATGAGTTTCTTCTGGTCATCGACGAACAGTGAATCAACATCATAATCCTCCTGTGGATAATCGCGGAAATTCATAATCTCCTCGTCTGTGTGTCCAAGCTCATTAAAGTATCTGACTGCCACAGGATTTGTTCTATCTATCTTTATGACGCGCTTCAGCGCCTTTCTCGCCTTGTCATCTCTTCCCTCATCTATGAAGAGAAGGGCAAGGAGCAGATATCCCTGTATGAACCTGGAGTTATCTGACAGGACCTTTCTCAGCTGTATGAATGCAAGATCCTTGCTTCCCTGCTTTGCATACACAAGAGCCTGATTATACTTTCTTGTGACGTTGTTTATAGCCTCCAATCTGTGGGGATTTGACTTTATCTCTTTTATATATCTCTTTGCCACGTTCTTGCCGTCAAAGTAATTCACGCTGACGACCCAGTGGCTGAGTGCCTGTACTATCTCGCCTGTCTCGTAATACACAAGTCCAAGAAGATTCCTGGCATCAATATTCATCTTGTCATATTTAAGGGCAAGTCTCAGCGCCTCCTCAGCTCCGGTCATATCCCTTACTCTGGCCTTATCAAGTCCAATATTGTAATAATACTTGGACGAGTTAAGAGCCTTGTTCACGTAATCTATCTTAAGACCGCATCGGGTACAATAGCCTGTGACAGCTATCGGGCCTCCGCAGTGTTTACAGTTAAGTACATCTGCCATAACATAATCTCCTGATCTATCTGTAGTCTCTGCCGCTTCGCTTTTCTGCTTTATTCAAAAGCTTTATTTATCTGCTCTACTTTTCGGCTTCCTTTGCAACTCTCATCATCTCCTGCATGATGTCCATGATATCTTTCAGGTCATTGTTATATATGGCATCCTCTGCCTGATCAAGCTCAAGTGCAGGCTTGAATCTCTTTATCTCTTCATCAAAATTGATCATGTTTCTTCCTCCATCTCTTGACACCGCCGACCAGATACAGCGATCCGACACAATATATATCTACGTCATCTATACCCTGTCCTCCGCATCTTTCCAGATCCGTCCCTATATCTGTCCTAAGTGCCACTGCCATATCCATAGCCTCATCTATTTCATCGCTTACCAAGACCGGCACATCCGTGTTATCTGCAAATATCTGAGCCAGTTTCCCGGAATCTGCCTTTCTGCTACTGTCCACACTGGTGACTATAATGCGGTCCCACTTCAACTGACTTGCCAGCATACTTATCATAGCACCATACTCCTTGTCCCTGACAGCCGCGAATACGAGTATCTTCCTGTCATCTCTATGGAGTGTCCGCATAGTGTCTATATATGCCCTGATTGCCTCGACGTTGTGTGCGCCATCCACATATATATGCGGAGCGATCTCTTCCATACGCCCCTCCCAATAGAACTCAGGAAGAGTCTCCCTTATGCCCTTCTCTATATCTTCCTCCGATGCGTTCCGGGCCTTCATGAGCCCGTAAAACGCCATAACAGCAAGGCTTATATTCTCCAGCTGATATAGCGATGTCTTCTGTATAACCAAATTGCAATAACTATAATACCGACTATGCAATGAAAAATCAATGGTTTTGTCACCCAAATGATTTATTATATAATCCTGTTTTTCGACCATAATAACCGGGGATTTCTGCCCTCTGGCAGTATCCTCTATAACTTTCGCCACGGCCTCATCTCGCTTGAAATATATGATAGGGATCCCCGGCTTTATGATCCCCGCTTTCTCTGCGGCTATCTTCTCTATAGTATCCCCGAGGTACTCCATATGATCCATGCCGACCGATGTTATGATCGAAAGCTCAGGCATGAGAACATTTGTGGCATCAAGCCTTCCTCCCATTCCTGTCTCATACACCACGAAATCACACTTCTTCTCTCTGAAATAGACTGCTGCCATGGCAAACATGACCTCAAAGAATGATGGATGCTGGGTGAACTTCTCCTTCACGGTCTCAAATGCCCACACAAAGTCAGCATCAGATATATTCTCGCCGTCAATCTGTATACGCTCATTTATCGACACGAGATGGGGGGATATGAACAGTCCCACTCTGTATCCCATGCCCGTCAGCATCTGTGCCAGAGCTCTGCAGGTAGATCCCTTTCCGTTAGTTCCAGCCACATGAACAGCCGGTATTGATTTTTCAGGGTTCCCTAAACGACACAAAAGACTGGAAAGGTTCTCCTTACCAATCTTCTGCGCGAAAAGCGGAATACCCAATATATAATCCACGGTCTCTCTGTAATCCGCCACAATAATTCTCCTTATCTGTCTGAGATCTTGTCTTGCTATGTACATCTTATTTGTGTACTCGTATATAATCATAAAATTATCATAAGCAAGACAAGATCTCAGACTATATTATCTATTGTCTACTTTCTCAGGGTAGAGGTCGTGGTTTGCCAGACGGTTCCAGGCAACCTCCTCCCACTTTGTTCCAGGTCTTCCATAGTTACAATATGGATCTATGGATATTCCTCCTCTTGGTGTGAACTTGCCCCATACCTCGATATATTTCGGATCCATGAGCTTTACGAGGTCCTTCATGATGATGTTCATGCAGTCCTCATGGAAATCACCATGATTTCTGAAGCTGAACAGATACAGCTTGAGCGATTTACTCTCAACCATCTTCTTCCCCGGAACATACGATATGTACACCGTTGCGAAATCCGGCTGACCCGTGATAGGACAAAGGCTTGTGAACTCCGGGCAGTTAAACTTTACAAAATAGTCATTGTCCGGATGCTTGTTGTCAAATGTCTGAAGCATCTCCGGTGCATAGTTCATGCTATACTTCACATCTTTATTTCCAAGGAGAGTCACGCCCTCCATCTCTTCTTTACTTCTTCCCATTTCGATCTCCTGTATTTATGTTATTGCCGCTCGATTCCAACTAGATTTATTCTATTTTCCAGTTTTATGACTGTTCCTGCAAGGCTTCCTCAACTGACTTCTTCAGAAGCTTTATTGCCTCATCACAGTGCTCCTTTGTAACGATAAGAGGAGGCGCCATTCTTATAATACTGTCCCTTACCGCCGTTATGAGAAGCTTGTTCTCTACTGCCCTGTGCTTAACTTCAAACGCTATAGGTTTCTCAAACTCAACTCCTATCAGGAGTCCAAGTCCTCTTATCTCCTTTACACACGGAAGTGACTTGAGCTGCTCCATGAAATAAGCTCCGACTTCCTTTGCGTTCTCATAAAGCTTATTGTCAAGTATCTCATCTATCTCTGCAAGTGCAGCCGCACAACAAACCGGATTGGCAGCATATGTTGATCCATGAGCACCAGGGGTAAATACCTTCGCTATCTCTGCGTTTGTACACATAGCACCTATAGGCATGCCGCCTCCGATGGCCTTCGCCATGGATACCATATCAGGCTTAACACCGTATGTCATATATGCCATGATCTCTCCGGTTCTTCCCCATCCGGTCTGAACCTCGTCAAACATAAGAAGTATCTTCTTCTCATCACAGAACTCTCGGAGTCCCTTCAGGAATTCAGGATCTGCCGGATATACTCCGCCCTCTCCCTGCACAGGCTCCACCATGATTCCTATGGTGTTCTCATCACACTTACTCTTGAAATCTTCAAGGTTATTATATTCTGCATATGTAAATCCAGGAAGCAGCGGTGCAAATCCCTTATGACATGCAGAATCCGGCTGTCCTGTTGCCGACAGTGCACCGTATGTTCTTCCATGGAAGCTGTTCTTTGCAGTAACGATCTTGTAATGCTCAGGTCCGTAATGATCTACTCCATACTTTCTTGCCATCTTGATCATGGCCTCATTTGCCTCTGTTCCTGAGTTCTGGAATACTATCTTCTCCATACCGATCGTGTCACACACCTTCTTAGCTAAGAGTATCATCGGAAGTGTATATGCATAATTTGATGCATGTATAACATTCGCCGCCTGATCTGCTATCGCCTTTGCGACCTTCTTGTTGGCATTTCCCGCACTGCTGACCGCTATTCCGGCAAAGAAATCAAGATATCTGTCGCCGTTCTCAGCGTACACATACATGCCATCGCCCTTTTCCTCTATAAAATCCCATCTTCTTGACTGTTCAGCCAGATATGTATCTACTATCTCCAAGAGTTCTTCTTTTGTATAACCTGATTCACTAACCTTCATCATTCTCTCCTTTGATGTTTGTCCTAGTTTCGCAATTACCTAAACTAACGTATAGCTTTATTATTTTTGTATATGTTCCGCATACATTATATACACAAAGTCCGCTACTGGCAAGCATTCATAAAATATAACAGATAATTGCTCTAAAACATGCTAAAGGACTGTGCTTTGAGAAACTCCTTGAAGCACAGTCCTTTTATATTTATACATTTTTCTGCATTATCTTGCAAACTGGGAATTGTACAGGTTCGTATAGAAGCCACCCTTTGCAAGCAGCGTCTCATGATTTCCCTGTTCGATGATGTGTCCATCCTTCATGACAAGGATGACATCCGACTCCTTGATGGTCGACAGTCTGTGCGCCACAACAAAACTCGTTCGTCCCTTCATCATCTTGGCAAATGCCCTCTGTATCCTGATCTCTGTTCTGGTATCTATGGACGATGTCGCCTCATCCAGTATGAGCATAGGAGGGAGATCCAACATGACTCTGGTTATACAGAGAAGCTGCTTCTGTCCCTGTGACAGGTTACCTCCATCCTCTGTTATAAATGTGTTGTATCCGTCAGGAAGCCTCTTTATGAAGCTGTGTGCATGTGACTGCTTTGCAGCTTCGATGATCTCCTCATCTGTTGCATCAGGTCTTCCATATGCTATGTTGTCCCTGATCGTACCGCTCTTAAGCCATGTCTCCTGAAGTACCATTCCATAATTGCCACGGAGACTCTTTCTTGTAACCTCTCTTATGTCGTATCCATCCACCGATATGCTTCCGGCATCCACATCATAAAATCTCATTAGCAGATTGATGACCGTACTCTTGCCACATCCGGTAGGTCCTACTATCGCTATCCTCTGTCCATCCTTTACATTCAGATTGAGGTTTTTTATAAGTTCCACATCTTTATTGTATGAGAAGTCAACATTCTCTAGATTGACCTCACCATGTACATCTGTGAGCTCGTGTGCATCGGCAGGCTCTGCCACCTCTGCATCCTCATCTATCAGCTCAAATACTCTGGCCGCTGATGCCAGCGCATTCTGAAGCTCCGTTACAACGCCCGATATCTCATTGAATGGCTTTGTGTACTGGTTTGCATAGCTCAGGAAACTTGTGAGCTGTCCAACTGATATAAAGCCCTTTATAGCCGTTATGGCACCTATAATTCCAACACCTGTATAAACAAGGCTGTTTACGAATCTCGTGCTCGGATTTGTTATAGACGAGAAGAATGTTGCCTGAAGTCCTGCAACGCCCAGTCTTCCATTGATCTCCTGGAACCTTTCACAAGTCTCATCCTCCATGGAAAACGCCGTAACCACCTTCTGGTTCTCTACCATCTCATTTACAAGTGATGTGAGTTCTCCCTTTATCTCAGCCTGCTTTTTGAACATGCTGTATGTTTTCCTAGCTATAAATGATGCAACAAACAGCGAAACAGGTGTGATACACACAACAACCAGAGCTATGATCCAGTTGATTGAAATCATAAAACAGAGTGTTCCCACTATCGTCATCACTCCTGTAAAGAGCTGTGTAAATCCCATCAGAAGTCCGTCTGAGAACTGGTCTACATCGGCTATGATCCTGCTGACTATATCTCCATGTGTGTGTGAATCCACATATGAGAGAGGCAGATTGCCCAGTTTCTCATATGCCTTTGTCCTGACATCATTTACAACCTTATATGTGATCCTGTTGTTAAGTACATTCATGATCCACTGCGCAACAGCCGTTATGATAACCACCACAACAAGCTTTGCAAGCATTCCTTTAAGTCCTGTGAAGTCTACATTTCCAGGTCCAACGACCTTGTCAACCGCATGTCCCATAATGATCGGTGCATACAGTGTGAGCACCACCGAAATGGCTGCACATATGAGTGACAGAACAACAAGGAATCTATATCTCTTGATGTACCTCAGTATTCTGAGTATTGTCTTTTTGTTTACTGATCTGTTACCTTTATCTTTACTCATGAGCCAGTTCCTCCTCCGAAAGCTGTGACTGACATATCTCCCTATATACCTCGCAGGTAGAAAGCAGCTGCCTATGAGTTCCTATTCCTGCTATCTGGCCATCGTCCATGACTATGATCTTATCCGAATTCATGATGGTTGACGCTCGCTGTGATACGAGGAACACTGTCATACCCTTTGTTTTTTCCCTGATTGCTTTTCTGAGTGCCGCGTCCGTTGCAAAGTCGAGTGCCGATGCGCTGTCATCAAGTATCAATATATCCGGCTTTCTCACAATCGCCCTAGCTATGGTGAGTCTCTGCTTCTGTCCGCCTGACAGGTTCTTTCCTCCCTGAGTGATCTTGAAATTTATTCCATTCTCCTTGCCATCCACAAATTCCTTCGCCTGAGCTATCTCGAGAGCCTCGTCTATCTCAGCCTCAGTTGCATCCTGCTTTCCCCATCTGATATTGTCTGCTATGGTTCCGGCGAACAGCACTGCCTTCTGTGGAACCACGCCCACCTTATGTCTGAGTTCGTCCAAGGTGTAGTCCTTTACATCCACTCCGTCTATGCTGACGCTTCCATGGCTGACATCGTAAAATCTTGGGATCATGTTTACAAGAGAGCTCTTTCCTGATCCCGTACCGCCTATGATTCCCACCGTCTCTCCCGGTGCAATGTCAAATGTTATATCAGACAGAGAATCCGCTCCGGCACCGGCATATCTGAGGCTGGCATCCTTGAAGCTCACCTTTACAGCATTTGCTTCTGATCCTGATACCTTCCCTGTTCCATCTGTTATCGATGGCTGCTGATCCATGACTGCATTTATTCTCTTTGCACAGGCAACAGCCTTGGTGATCGTCACAATAAGGTTTGCAAGCTTGATCAGCTCCACAAGTATCTGTGACATATAGTTGACAAGGGCGACGACCTTACCCTGTGTAATTATACCTGCTTCAGTCTGTCCCGCTGCTATCCATATGATAGCTGCAGTTGAGAGATTGATTATCACATATGTTACAGGGTTCATGAACGCTGATATACGTCCTGCAAGAAGCTGAAACTTCATCAGATCGTCTGTTGACTTATCAAAATCCTCAAATTCCTTGTCCTGTCTGTTGAAAGCTCTGATAACTCTCGCGCCCTCAAGGCCCTCACGAGTGAGCAGTGTGACTCTGTCTAGTCTGTTCTGTACCTTCTTGAACAGCGGTATGCTGAGCGCCATAACTCCGAACACCACTATTGAAAGTGCCGGTATTGTCACAACAAATGTCATGGCAGACTTCACATCGATCGTAAATGACATGATCATGGCACCGAACACTATGAATGGCGAACGGAGGAACAGTCTGAGCACCATATTGACTCCGGTCTGCACCTGGTTCGTATCACTGGTCATTCTTGTGAGCAGTGTGGAAGTTCCTATACTGTCGATCTCCGTGTAAGAAAGTGATGTGATATGTCTGAAAAGGTCATTTCTAAGTGCCGTTCCAAAGCCTGTTGCAGCCTTGGCAGAAAAGTACTGTGCCGTGATAGAACACACCAGACCGATAATTCCCAAAAGTATCATGACAAGGCACATCTTTACAACATAGCCTATGTCACGACCGGCTATACCCACATCGATGACGTTTGCCATGACTATAGGTATGAGCAGTTCAAATGTTGCCTCCAGCATCTTAAAGAGGGGGGCAAGTACGGACTCTTTCTTGTAGTCCTTTAGATATCTAAGTATTCCTTTCATCTCTTCTCCTATCAATACCTTTTTCCGCAAATAGCAGTCTGATACTTATACTCGGTCATATATCTGTACTCAAATAGAACTTCCACATATTATGCATAATGTGGAAGTTCTAAATTCTGGTTCAATGGCCATTGTCACATAACGACTATTGTCACTTAACCAACTGCCATTCAATATTGTTGTCTGATATTACTCCTCATCCTCATCTGGAAGATTTGCGTTGTGATATACAGCCTGTACGTCATCATCCTCCTCAAGCATATCAATAATTCTTGTGAATTTCTTTACAACTTCAGGATCTGTTATATCAACGTAATTCTGAGGTATCATTGTAAGCTCGGCCTCAGCCATCTTGATACCCTCTTTCTCAAGGCTCTCTCTTACCTGTGAGAAATCCTCAGGTGCTGTGATGATCTCGTAGCTGTCGTCCTCGTCTGAAAAATCCTCTGCACCTGCGTCAAGTGCCATCATCATAAGGTCATCTGCATCCATGTCACAGTCTTCCTTTGCAATGATGATCTGACCCTTATGGTCAAACATATATGATACACAGCCTGTTGTTCCTACGTTTCCGCCGCCCTTTGTGAAGCAGTTACGCACATTTGCTGCTGTTCTGTTCTTATTGTCTGTAAGAGTGTCTACTATGATGGCGGTACCACTTGGACCGTAGCCTTCATATGTATTCACTACGTAATTTACTGAGTTGGCATCTCCTGCTGCTCTCTCGATACCACGCTTGATAGTATCATTAGGCATGTTGTTTGCCTTTGCTTTGGCAATTACATCACGAAGCTTGCTGTTATTCTCAGGATTTGCTCCGCCTTCCTTAACAGCAACCACGATCTCCTTACCTATGATTGTGAAGATCTTTCCCTTTGCTGCATCATTTTTTTCCTTCTTGTGCTTGATGTTTGCAAATTTTGAATGTCCTGACATCGTTAATTCTCCTCTTTTTCTTGATTACTAATTTCGTATATTAACACTATTGCTGTGTTTTTTCAACCTTTGTGATCTTTACTTCCCCTATCATGTTGTTACTTACAGACAGCGAAGTAAATTTATAATTCTGATATACTATCTCTATCTCCTCATCCGCGTACGGCAGTCTTCCCAGCTCATAGAGCAAAAAACCGTTCATCGTCTGGAAATCTTCATCAGGGAATTCTATACCCAGCACATCACTGACCTCATCCAGTTCAGCCTTTCCGCTGACTATGTACACATCCCCTCTTTTCTTGATATCATCGCTGGCATCATCGTATTCATCGAGTATGTTTCCCACTATTTCTTCCAGTATATCTTCCATGGTCACTATACCCTCAGTCTGGCCGTACTCATCAACAACTATAACCATATGTATCTTTGCCGTCTGCATCCTTCGGAACAGTTTCGCGATATTATATGTAGGATGCACAAATGTCGCCTCAACCATAATATCAGCAAGCTTCTTCTTTTTGTCCTTTAAATATTCCTTGACGAAATCCTTGAAATATATTATACCGACAACATTGTCAAGATCACCGTCTATAACCGGGTATCTGGAATAGTTGTTCTCAAGCATTATCTCCATGACTTCATCCAGCTCTGCATTCTTATCGATCGCCATGACGTTAAGTCTTGCCGTCATGACATCCCTGCTCTCCTTATCAGTAAACTCAAATATGTTCGTGATGAACTGAGCTTCGGAATCCTCTATAAATCCCTGCTCATTTCCCTCGTTCACCATCGATATGATCTCTTCCTCTACCTTCTCCTCATCCGACTTCTTGTTAAAAATCTTCATACTTTAGCTTTTATCACCTCATATATTTATTGATTCGTATATCATACCAGCTCCAGGCTGATCTTCAGCGCCTCATCTACCTTTTTCAGTACATCTGAATCCACATGACATACCTTTTCCTTAAGCCTCTGTTTATCTATGGTCCTGAGCTGCTCAAGCAGTATAACGGAATCCTTTGCAATGTCGCATCTCGCAGAATCCAGCATGATATGCGTCGGCAGCTTTGGTCTCTTCATCTTACTCGTTATCGCTGCTATTATGACAGTTGAACTGTGCTTATTGCCTGCCTCGTTCTGGACCACGATCACAGGTCTGATTCCGCCCTGCTCTGAACCCACAACAGGTCTTAGATCTGCATAATATATGTCCCCTCTTCTTATAACCAAATTTATCACCCCATAAATACTTTATAAATGTGGCTTTATACATATTATGTATTCCACTCTAAAAAAAGTATTTCCAGTGTCATTATTGGTTATTCATCAATCCAACAGATAATTCACCTGTCCAAGAACTTTGCCATCTCTTATGTACTCTCTCGGAACTCGTCTTGATATATTACATACAAGCTCATAATTAAAGCTGTTCGCTGGCTCTGCAACCTCTTCAACTGTGATAACCTTGTCTCCAGCTCTGCCAATCAGTATGACATCATCTCTGACTTTTACATCATCTATATGACTCACATCGACCATGAACTGATCCATACACACTCTGCCTATGATCGGCGCATATTGTCCATGTATTATGACTCGACCTATGTTGGACTGCGCTCTCGGATATCCATCTGCATATCCGGCTGACACTGTGGCAACCCTGATATCATGGTCTGCTATGTATGACCATCCATATCCTATTCCGGTTCCAGCCTTTACGTCCTTCACAAATATTACCTTTGATGTAAGGCTCATGGCTGGTCTCAGATCCACTATACTCTTGTCCACTTCTTCTGATGGATAAAGTCCATATGTTACGATTCCAGATCTCACCATATCAAAGTCAGAATTATCCATCTCCATGATACCTGCGCTATTCGATATATGTCTGACAGGAATATATATGTGCTTATCCTCAAGCTGTCTGTTGATCCATCTGAATTTGTCCAGCTGTCCTTTTGCCGCTGTCTTGTCAAGCTCATCAGCCTTGGCATAATGGGTAAACATTCCCTCTATCTCTATCCCTGGCATCCTGCTTATCTCTTCTATATGTTTTACCCCGGCATCATCACATGAAAATCCTATTCTTCCCATGCCCGTATCAACCTTTATATGAATCTTAGCCTTTGCACCTTTACCAACGGCTGTCTCCGACAGTTTTCGTGCATCATCTACATCGTATATCGCCGGACGTACATCAAAATCTATCAGAAGCTTATAGTCCTCAGGATCAGTATACCCCAGTATCAATATCGGTTTTTTAAAACCTGCATTCCTGAGTTCAATTGCCTCATCAATGAAAGCAACCGCAAAGAAATCTACCATATCATTGAGTGCATGTGCCACCTCCACTGCTCCGTGACCATATGCATCTGCTTTAATAACCGCCAGCATCTTCTTATCCTTATCCACTAGAGACTTCATAGCCGCCACATTATGTCTTATATTATCAAGATTTATCACTGCCTGTACCCTGTTATAATTTCTCATTTTCCACTCCTTTTATCACCATAGGTATGGATTCAACTATATCTCTGGCTATCATCCCATTTTTTCCCATGCGCTCAGCTGCAAGATCACCTGCCAGCCCGTGGATATACACACCAAGCTTAGCCGCTTCATACGGTGAACTACCCGTGGCTATAAGTCCCGTGATCACCCCTGCAAGCACATCACCTGCACCGGCTGTGGACATGCCATTGTTTCCCGAGGTGTTGATGTAAATGTCACCACCTCTGCTGACACATGTCCTGGAGTCCTTGAGCACATCTATAACATTATACTCCATAGCAAAGTCTTTGCACACCCTTAATATATTCTTTTTGATATCCGGTATAGCTATATCTGTGAGTCTTGACATCTCCCCGAGATGCGGAGTAACTGTGACCTCACCCCTGTGCTTTTTCAGAAGTTCCAAATCCTGAGATATGATGTTCAGCGCATCTGCATCCAGAACAAGGGGTTGCTCTGCCTCACATATCACATAGCGGAGAAGTTCTTCAGCTTCCCCTGACCTGCCAAGTCCAGGTCCCACAAGAATGACATCCGCCCACGAAACTGCATCCTCTGCACACTTAAGAGCCTCAACTTCGTCACTGTATGTCATAAGAACAGCCTCCGGTATCCTATTTCCAATCACCGTACGGTTTAAACTGTGTGTATAAACCTTGACAAGCCCTGTTCCTGTCCTGTATGCAGCCTCTGCAGCAAATACTGCAGCTCCGGACATATCAGCACTTCCAGCGATGACCGCAGCCCTGCCATATGTTCCTTTGTTGGAGTTGTCGCTGCGTTTTGGAAGACGCGCAAGATCTGACAGATCATAGCCATAAGCCTCAGGTGCTATGTCCTGAACCTCTCTATCCGAAAATCCAATCTCTCTTACAACTACCTGCCCAGCCATATCGCATCCCGGGTGCAACACAAGTCCTCTCTTGTTAAGACCAAATGTCACTGTCAGATCAGCCCTGAAGGAAGTCCCAAGCACCTGACCGGTGGTGGCATCCACTCCCGATGGCAGATCCACAGCGATCTTGTATCCCGGCATGTTGTTCATCTGCTCTATGACATTCTTCCATATTCCTGCCACATCACGTTTCAAACCGACTCCAAAGATTCCATCGACTATAATGTCATACTCCTTCTGTGAGATCTCATCTGTGACCTGGATACCGAGATTCCGCACTATATCCAGCTGGTATGCAAAGCTATCACTCACCTTTGACAGTCCGCTTATATAACACACCTCGACCTGATCTCCCTGCTGTGCCAGAAGTCTTGCAAGAGCCAGTCCGTCCCCGCCGTTATTTCCTCCCTCCACAACGATAAGACATTTGACACGTGCTGGAAGTACTGTATCCTTTCTTGCATTTATCTCCTCCAAAATCGATATAGCCGCTCTCTCCATCAGAAGTATTCCCGGGATTCCCCGCTCCTTGATGGTGCGTCTGTCTATCTCCTGCATCTCATCTCTATCCGGAAGATAAAACATATATATTCATCTCCTATCCGCTTATTATGTGACAAAACGGATAATTTCTCACGAAATTATCCGTTTTGATTCTGACATTTACTTAATTATCTAATTATCTCTTCTTGAGGAAATCAGGTATCTTTATGCTCTCTGTCTTTGGTCTTGGAACATGAACCGGCTCAACTGGTGTGGATGTGACCGGACTGCTCTGCTGTGATGTTGTAGCTGCGGTGTATGCAGGCTTTGTTGCCGGCTCTGTTGCAGCTGAACTGTTATTCATAAATGAAGGTCTGCTTGCAGCAACTGACTGTGATGCTGTACTGTGCGTACCTATGCTCTGACCTGCATATGTTGCTGTTCTAGGCTCTGATACAGGAGTTGTTGCAACAGCCGGCTTTGGAGTTGTTGTCATAGTTCCCATCGGAGATGCTGTTCCAGCATATCTTGATGTAACATCACTTTCTCCTGATCTCTCAAGACCTGTTGCTATAATAGTGATGCTTATATCCTCACCCATGTTGTCATTGTCAACTGTACCAAATATGATGTTGACACCGTCTCCGGCCTGCTCTGTGAGGTATGTAACTGCATCATATGCCTCAACGATTCCGATATTACCAGAGAAGTTAACGATAATATCTGTAGCACCTGATACTGTTGTCTCAAGAAGTGGTGAATCCATAGCCTCCTTGATGGCATCAACAGCCTTGTTCTCACCGCTTGCTGATCCGATACCGATATGGGCAATACCTTTATCTCTCATAACTGTCTGGATATCTGCAAAGTCGAGGTTGATAAGACCTGGCTTGTTGATCAGGTCTGTTACACCCTGAACACCCTGCTGAAGAACCTGATCTGCCTTCTTGAGTGCATCAGGAATACTTGTTCTCTTATCACATATCTGGAGGAGCTTGTCATTAGGGATAACGATAAGTGTATCAACGTTCTCCTTAAGTCTTGCAATTCCCTCCTGGGCATTTCTCATACGTGGCTTGCCCTCAAAACCAAATGGCTTTGTAACTACACCAACAGTAAGGATTCCGAGATTTCTTGCCATCTCTGCTACAACAGGAGCGGCACCTGTACCGGTTCCACCACCCATACCACATGTGACAAACACCATGTTGGCATCCTTGATGATATCAACGATTTCTTCTCTATTCTCCTCCACTGCACTGGCACCAATCTCAGGCTTTGCTCCGGCACCAAGACCCTTTGTAAGCTTCTCACCTATCTGGATCTTTGTTGTTGCTCTGCTAAGTGAAAGAGCCTGCTTATCTGTGTTGATAGCAATAAGCTCCACTCCTTCAACATTCTCATCAATCATTCTGTTTACAGCATTATTACCTGCACCGCCGACACCGATAACAAGAATCCTTGCTGGTGTTCTCTCGTCATTTGATTTTATTTCAAGCACGGTTGCATCCTCCTTAATATTATTCTCTATTATTATATCTGTTATCTCTGTTTATCTGATAGATCACAATATACGGGCATAACTAGTCCGCTTTATCGCATTAGTACCTATATAATACGATTTTTTATATCAATACGCAAGATTTTTTTATTTATTTTCTTTAAATATAACATTACCATCGGATGCACTGTAATTCGACATGTCAAGCGTACCCTTCTTGCCCTTCAGTGTGGACAGGATATTTTCAAGATTCATAAACTTGCTCTCCAGGTTATCCGAATTGCCTATTCTTATCTTTATTCCGTCCTTGTGAAGTATTAGATTCTGCTTGTTATCGTATGTTATCTTATCTATCTGTATTTCATTCTTGTATATCAGCTGCGTCATAGTCAGTATCTCCTGGAAGAAACTATTGTCTCCCACCGAAAGCTTCTTGCCCTGCTCAACTCTGTCGCTTGTCAGTCCCTCTATACACGGAACATCATCCAGCTTCTTATCTGATATCTCAAGAACAATTCCATCTCCGTCGAAGTATGCATACTTGCCATTATGCTCGATACATCCCGCCATTGCTTTCTCATAAACTGTTATTGACACGGTGTTTCTGTTTACATATGAAACATCTATCTTATCTATAAATGTCACATCACCAGGAGGATTTATCTTGTTGTTGAGAATGAACAACAGCGTATTGCTGTATTTCTTTCCTCCGGAAACTATATCCTCCATCTGCTGGTCTGTGTAGTGATCTGTTCCGCTGACATTTATCTTTTTTAGCTTATAGCAGCTGTTGATTATGGCTGCCGATATAGCTGCTATCACGATCAGTACAAGAAGCACCCTGAGTATGATGAGAAAAACCTTCGCAGCCCTCTCACGTCTCTGCTTTCTTCTCTCGAGCCTCTCCTGCTTAAGTCTCTGTTTTCTCTCGATCTCCTGCGGTGTCGGCTTGCGCTTAACCTTTTTAGTCCTGACTCTGCGCCGTTCTTCATCAGGGCGTCTGTGTCCGTTCTGGACTCTGCGCTGTTCTTCAGCAGGGCGTCTGTGTCCGTTCTGGACTCTGCGCTGTTCTTCAGCAGGGCGTCTGTGTCCGTTCTGGACTCTGCGCTGTTCTTCAGCAGAGCGTCTGTGTCTATCCTGGGTTCTGCGAGATTCTTCGTCGGGACGTCTGCGTTTATCCTGAGCTGTGCGCTGCCCGTTGTCAGTCTTGCTCCGCCTCTGCCCACCATCCGACGGTCTCCGACCTTCCTGCATCCTGCTGTTTTTTCTGCCCGACATCTGTGATGACCGAGATTGAGATGGCTGTGATGGCGGAACTCGTCTCTTGTCCACAGGAACACGCACACGTCCATCAAGGCGCCTTCCAGTCTCGACATCAACCTTACCGCTCTGTCTCCTCGCATCCGCCACATCGACATTTCTGCTTTTCCTGATCTGTTCGTCCGCGGAGCGCTCTCTCTGGGCAGGCCTGTTCTCGGTCAGATCACTTCGCGACGATCTTCTTGCAGGTGCCATCTTCACATCTCCAGGTCTTTTGTTCCTTCTCAGTGCGCTGTCATCTCTCACCACACCGCGCTGAGCCGCAACATCAACACTGTAATCATTCAGGCTACGACCGCGGCCATTTCTGTCAGATGTTCTCGTCTCCGGCCTGTTCGCCCCGCCTTTGGATCCGGAATATCTTCTGTTGTTTCCGGTATTTTTACCGGTTCTATTATTGTATGTTCTATTGTCTTCACTCATCAATATCTTCCTTTTCAGGATCTGTCGTTTATCAGTTTATGAGTTATCAGTTTATGGAATGTCTCTGACATCTGTACCCACTGTTCTTCCCCGCGCGACAGACATGACTATCCCTATCTCTATGAGAATAAAAATGATCGAACTTCCGCCATAACTTATAAAAGGCATAGGAACTCCCGTAGGCGGTATCGTATTTGTGACAACACCCATATTTATCAGAAGCTGGACGGCCACATGTGTCATCACTCCACAGGAAACCAGACTTCCGAACCGGTCATCCGCATTCATTGCTATCAGCGCCAGTCTGTACAAAAATACTATAAAAAGTACTATAAGAGCGATTGCTCCCACCATTCCCAGCTCCTCACACACAACTGAAAAGATCATGTCATTGTGTGATTCTGGAATAAAGCCCATCTTCTGCACGCTCTTGCCATAGCCCACGCCAAAAAGTCCGCCTGAACCTACTGCGTACAGCGATTGGACAGTCTGATATCCGTCGGCATACTGTTCCGGATCCAGCCAGATCCTCACGCGATCAGCCCTGTATCCGGCAAATAATATAAACAGTACACACCCAACTATACCACATATCCCTATAACAACAAAATGCTTTATGCCCGGGCTTGCCACAAATAATATGGCAAACATGATTACGAAGCATATTATCGCTGTACTGAGATTTTCTACTCCTATCAGGATTATTGTTATTACCGGAAACACCATAACCTTTATCAGGCATCCGGCCCGGCACAGATCCCGGCTTTTTACTGCCGCCTGTGCCGCCGTATACACCGTTATCGCCAGCTTTGCATATTCCGATGGCTGAAATCCTATCGGCCCGATATATATCCATCTGGAGGAGCCGTGGCTTGCCGTTCCAATCACAAGCACAAGTATCTGCAATAGCAATGATGATATGAGTATCAGTTTAGAATACCTGAAGAAAAATGTATGATCAATCCCGGATACACCGCACATCAACAATACCGCTGTAAGCATGTATACCGTCTGTCTCTTGAAGAAGTATATATCGTCACCGTACAGATCCATCGCTCTGTAACTGCTGGTGCTGTATATCATGGCTAACCCGAATATCAGAATAGCAGACAGGCATATCAACATAGGCAAATCCACATATCCATCCCAGGATCTCCTCCCGTGCTTTCGTGCCTTAGTCAACCTATCTTCTGAAACTACAGGTTCACCACGCAATCATATCACTCCTTATAGCTTCTTACATAATCCTTGAACTTAGTTCCACGCTCCTCATAGTTCTTGAACTGTCCCCAGCTTGCACATGCAGGCGAGAGAAGCACCGCATCACCATCAACTGCATTTTCATGGCAGTACGCCACTGCTTCCTGAAGGTTCTCCTCAAACACTATGGAATTGAAACCATGTCTCTTTGCACAGTCTGCTATCTTCTGTGCTGTCTGTCCTATAAGTACGAGGCACTTCACCTTTCCACCAAATGCCTCTATCCACTCATCATACTCTGAACCCTTATCATATCCGCCACCGATTAGATATGTAGGTGATACCATAGCCTGAATACCCTTGATGGCCGCATCAGGGTTCGTTCCCTTTGAATCATTATAATATGCAACACCGTTTATAGTATCAACATACTCTATTCTATGCTCAACTGCCTTAAATGATGTTGCCACATTTCTTATGACATCAACTGGTACTCCCATGTAGTATGAGATTCCAACCGCTGCAAGCACATTCTCAACATTATGTGCTCCGAGAAGCTTAAGATCACTGAGTGCAAGCACATTTATCTTCTTGTCTCCGTCCTCAAGCACTATATTTCCATCCTCAACATACACACCGCCGGCAGGCTTTTCCAGTCTGCTGAAATATACGACACGGACGTGGGATTTTGCTTTCTCACCCATGGCTCTTGTATGCTCGTCATCATAGTTGAGAACTGTCACATCATCCATGGTCTGGTTCTTGGTTATTGAGAATTTTACATTGCCGTAATTCTCAAATGTATAATGTCTGTTCAGATGGTCCGGTGTGAGATTCAGAATGGCACTCACATTCGGATGGAAATCTATGACTGTCTCAAGCTGGAAGCTGCTTATCTCTGCTACTGTGTCAGAATCCTCATTTGTTGTATCACACAGTTCAGTGTAAGGGATTCCTATGTTTCCAACAACTATCGTGCTGGCATTGTATGCCTTTACTATCTCGCCCACAAGAGCTGTCGTTGTTGTCTTGCCATTTGTTCCGGTTATTGCTGCTATCTTGCCCTTGCCATAATGATATGCAAGTTCTATCTCACTCCAGATAGGTATTCCAGCATTTCTGACTATGTCTGTGAACGGAGCGTCAACCGGTATTCCAGGGCTTATGACCATGAGCTGCGATGCCGAAAGTGCTTCCTCGCTAAGTTCACCCAGAACAACATTTACAAGCTCCGAATTATCCACTGACTCCTTTATCTTATCTATATCTCTGTCCTTGTTCTCATCAAACAGATATACCGAAACTCCATGATTTATCAGGAGCTTCGTCGCACTGATTCCACTTTTTCCTGTTCCTGCTACTATTGCTGTCTTTATCTCCATAATCTTCACCATGGCGTAATCTACGCCACTTTCTCCTTTCTATGGCTATATAGAACTATATATGACTATATTAAAGCTATCTAAATCCATTAAAGTGCCAGAAGTCCCACAACGCAGAGTACTGCTGTCACGATAGAGAATATGGCAACAACCTTTGACTCCGGCCATCCGCCAAGCTCAAAATGATGGTGTATTGGTGCCATTCTGAACACTCTCTTTCCTGTAAGCTTAAATGATACAACCTGTATTATAACTGACAATACCTCAAGGAAGTATATAAATGCTATAATCACTATGAATATCGGCATCTTGAGCATGTAAGCTGTAGAAGCAACAAATCCTCCAAGTGCCAATGAACCTGTATCACCCATGAACACCTTTGCCGGATATACATTGTATACCAAAAATCCGAGAAGGCTTCCAACTGCAGCACATGACACAGGTGCAACACCTGAACCTGTTCCGACTGCAACAACCGCAAAGAATGTCGCAATGAGAACTGTGACTGACGAAGCAAGACCGTCAAGTCCATCAGTAAAGTTTGCACCGTTTACAGTTCCAAGCACTATAAAGAATAACAGTACAACATAAAGTACACTGTTAAGCTGAATTGTCTTGCCCACAAATGGTATTATAAGTTCATTGTTAATTGTTGAATACTTCTCTACATAATATGCAAATACACCTGTTACTACTATCTGTCCCAGCATCTTCTGCCATGCACGGAGACCCATGGATCTCTTCATTACAACCTTGATATAATCATCTATAAATCCTATCAGTCCAAATCCCAGAGTTACAAAAAGAACTGGAAGAACATCAGGGTAATCTTTCATATATATAAGAGTTGTGATCGTAAATGAAAGCAGTATGATAAGTCCACCCATTGTAGGTGTACCTGCTTTTTTGAGATGTGCCTGCGGACCATCATCCCTGACAAACTGTCCAAACTTCAGTTTCTTCAAAAATGGAATCACTATTGGACATAACACTACGCTGATGCAGAACGCGATCACTACCGGTAAAATAATCTTTAAATCTAAATTCATTTTGTACTCCTTACCTGTCCACACATCATGGACTATGTATTTCTTTTACTGTTTTCAGACTGTCATAAATTTAATACTCATTTGATACTTTGTCAATTCCCAAATAGGGAAGAATGTTCAAAAATATATCCCTCACCACCGGAGCAGCAATGGTTCCACCGTAATAAGTTCCCTCCGGCTCGTCTATCAGTACGGCTGCCATAACAACCGGATTATCAGCCGGAGCAAATCCTATAAATGATGAAATATATCTTCCTGTACCTCTCGGCAGCTTCTCACTTGTAGCAGTCTTACCACCTATCCTGTAGCCCTCTATGGCACATTTTGAACCGCCGCCTTCTGCAACCACTTTCTCGAGCATTTCCCGCATCTGAAGCGAAGTGTTCTCACTTATAACCTGTTTTTTCTCTTCAAATCCCAACACACTTGTCTCCCCTGTCTCGCTATCCATCACCTTCTGTCCTATGTGCGGAGTTATGCTGTAACCGCCATTTATGACTGAAGCCACAGCGGACATAAACTGTATAGGCGTCACCTGAAACGACTGTCCAAACGAGATCGTTGCAAGCTCCACCGGTCCAACATTTTCCTTTTTATGCATTATGGAATTTGCCTCACCTGGAAGATCTATACCACACCTATCAAAGAGTCCTAGCTTGTGATAGTACTCGTACAGACCATCCACTCCTGTCCTCTCCCCTATATCCATAAATGCAGGATTACAGGAATTCATGAGAGCCTGTTCAAGAGTCTGGCTTCCATGCCCTGTTGTCTTGCTGCACCTTATCCGTCGATCCTCAACTATCCTGTATCCGGGGCAGTAAAACGAATTGCTCTTATCCACAGCCCCAGTCTCAAGAGCCGCCGTGAGAGTGATCATCTTTGCCGTGGATCCCGGTTCATATGTATCACTTATAAGATAATTTCTCCACATATTATTGAGCTTATCCATCTGACTCATGACAGTATGTATATTGCCCGAAGCTTGATCATTTGCCTCCTCTTTTCGTGCATCTGTGTCTTTTTCTATGCCATTCTCTGTGCTCTCCGCTGACTTTTCACCGTCATTTATCAGTTCAAATGGTTTGTTGAGATTGTATTCTGGCGCATCGACCATGGCATATATCTCACCATTTTGTGGATTCATGACCAGCACGCACACCCTGTTCGCATTCTTTTCAGTCATGACTTTGTATGCCGCCTGGGTTGCATACTTCTGTATATTAATATCTATCGTTGTCACAAGGTCATCGCCTGGAATCGGATCATTTCTCGTCTCCGCGTATTCCGCAAGTTCTATTCCCCGCGCATCCGTAACGGCATTTATACTTCCGGGAACTCCGGTTAGCACGCTGTCGTAAGACACCTCAAGTCCGAGTATTCCCTGATTATCCGCGCCTGTGAATCCGAGCATCTTGGATGCCAGTTCATCATACGGATAATTTCTCTTGTAATCCTCATCCACCTTGATCCCCGGCAGTGCCGCAGCTCTTATCATGTCACCTGTCTCCTCGCTGACATTTACCGCTATGATCTCCCTGGACGATACCTTTGTCACCTTTTTCCTGATCTCCTCCGGAGATTTATCCAGATACTTCTCCAGCAGATCTATGACCGCCTCCTCATCTTCTATCTGGCTATGTATGACGGACACCGAACATACTGCCCTGTTGTCCGCAAGTATATTTCCATTTCTGTCGTATATCCTGCCTCGGGGTGCTTTTATACTTCTCTCACGCTCGTGAAGATTATCCGCCCGCTCACTATAGTATTTAGCCTTTAAGACCATTATGTATGCCAGTCTACCGATTATAACCGTAGCAGCTATGCACACCATAACAAATATATATTTTATCCTCCGTCTGTTGTAGCTATATACTTTCACTCGATCGTCCTGCATTTTTTTACTATAGTATTACTGTTATCTCTGTTCTATTCCTCAAACCACAAAAACAGCCCATGGATACGTTTATATCTTATATCCATGGGCTGTTTAATATATATTTGATAAGATCATTCTCCATCTGAATAATCCGCCACACCACCGGTATCTTCATCATATGTCGTGGTATCATCTGTATAGCTATCATCTGAATACGAGTCATCCGCGCTGTAATCCGGTGTATCATCTGTGTAGGAGTCACCTTCCGATGAATCATCCGTATATGCGCCATCACCTGATGAATCGTCAATATAACCGTCATCCGTGTAAGATGAATCTCCATCCGATGTATCGTCAGTGTAGGAATCATCCGTTCCGTCATCTACCACTGCATCATCTGATGATATATCTGCCTCTGTATCGTCCTCTGTAACTGTCTCATCATCTGCAGAAACAGCCTCATCTGTTCCGTCATAAGATACGTCATCAGAGTTTGTTGCATATACATTGAGATATGGGAGGAGATCCTCCATAACCTGACTAAAAAGCTTTGCACCGGCTCCCGATCCTTCCTGGTCCTCAACATTAGGCTCATCGACAACTACATAGAGCATGATCTGAGGATCTTCAACCGGGGTAAATCCTATAAACGAAAGAACATAGTTTCCATTTCCTCTAGGCAGCTTCTCCGCTGTACCAGTCTTACCTCCAATGGTATATCCTTCTACACCTGCGGCGTATCCAGTTCCCTCTTCAACTACCGCCTGAAGGTATGTTCTGAGATAATCGGAGACACCTTTTGATATCGTTTTTCTCACCAATACTGGTTCAATATCCTGTACAACATTTCCATCATCATCCAGAAGCCGCTTTACCACATGTGGCACATAATAATTTCCACCGTTGATTACTGAGCAGAAACCTGCTGCCATCTGTATCATGGATGTTGTAACACCCTGTCCAAATGAGGATGTCGCAAGCTCCATAGGGTGAAGATATTTTGCACTGTACTTGATTCCTGTGGTCTCTCCCTGGAGATCTATTCCGGTCTTAGAGCCTATGTTGAATATCTCCTGGTACTTGTCAAACGTCTCCGGTCCCTCCTTCTCGGCTATCTGCATAAGCGCATCATTGCATGATACAGCAAGCGCTCTTTTTACATCCACTGTTCCATGTCCGGCCCTGTAACTACAGTATACCGGAGACTCCCCTTCAACCGGAGTCTGTGAACCATCGCAGTAAAATTCATCGCCATCTGATATAACACCATCCTCCATAGCTCCTGCTATGGTAAATGCCTTGTATGTTGAACCAGGTTCGAGTGCATCACTTATACAATAATTCTGCCAGAGATAATTCAGAGCCTCCGTCTTCTGTTCTTTTGTGAAATGGCTTACCGTGTCCTTAAATTCCTCGTCTGTCATGGCCGAGAAGTCATAATCGACCTCCTCCGTCTTAACATTTTTCTTCTCCTCGGTTGTCTGATTTTCCGAAGATGATTCATCATCATCATCCGTACTGCTTTCAGTGGTGCTCTCTGTAGATTTTCCCTCAGACTTCTCTGCCTTCTTCTTGTTATCTGACCCCTCAAGATATACCCCTTCTGTAGATTTCTCCGTGGACTTCTCTACCGATATAAGACTGTCTGCAGTCTCATCGGCTCCATCCACCTCCACCTCCTGGGTAATCGGAACTATCTTATCCTTCAGCGCCTGCAGATTTGAAGCGTCATTTGGATCGTACACACGTGAGCTTGCCATTCCCAGCACTTCTCCGTTGTTTGGATCCATGGCAATGATTCCTATCTGCTTCGCTCCAGTATTCTGCATATACTCAGATATATTATCCTCTATTATCTTCTGGATATTCATATCCAGAGTAGATACTATTGTCTCTCCGTTCTGCGCAGGCACGGTCTCTGATGCCATACCGTCAGTTCCGGACATGTAGCTATATGATTTTCCATCAACTCCGTTCAGTTCATCGTTGTAATATCCCTCGATGCCATACTGACCCACATTTCCGTCAACTGTGTAACCGAGAACATGACATGCCAAAGTTCCATTTGGATAATTTCTCTTGTATTTCGTTTCAAAATAAACTCCAACAACATTATCTCCCTCATCCGTCTTACAGTAATTTTCAAATTCTCTTACTTTGTCGTACGAAAGATCCTGAACTATATTCTGATAATACCCATAATCTCCTTCAATTGCCAGTTTCTCATCAAGTTTTTCTTCAGATATATCAAAGAACTTAAGTATGGCTGCCCTTGTCGCTGTCAGGTATTCATCTTTCAGTCTTATGTTATTAGGTTCTATTATCAGACTGTATGTCTTTTCACTGTTTGCCAGGACATTGCCGTTTCTGTCCAGGATCTCGCCCCTCTCGTAGGGTATAGTTGACGATTCATAATTCTCCTGCAGAACAACCGCCTCAGAATACTCTTTTCCATTTTTTATATTTATCTGGAGTACTCGTATTATAAATATCACCATGGCTATAATCAACACTATTACAGCCCAGCTGCTTTTCTTTCTCATTCCTTCCAAAAATGATTTTGACCTAGCTGACATCTGTACTTACCACCTCTTCCTCAAAAAATTATCCCTGAGGTTTACTTAGCCTCAGGGACATCCTTGTACTGTATTACATAATCATCACTATTCTGGGAATAGTATAAAGTTTGTCCCGGCTGTGAATATACCATACCGAGCTTCTGTGTTGCAATATCATATATATTATTCAAGTCAACCATCGAATCCAAACCTGCGCTATATCCCGTGTTCTCATCAAGCTGTGTCGCCACCTGCTCCTTGAGATCCGCCACCGTGTTCTTGGCAACTCTCACGTCCGAAATTAGCTTCAGCAGATAACAGCAAAGTGCAACCGCAATCACTATCGCTACCACCATTCCCGCTGTGTATCTAATCTGCGCATTTGTAACAGCTTTCTTCTCAGCTTTTCTCGCTGCTATATTTCTTCTGTTTTCTTCTGTCAGATGGGATGTCTTCTGGTGCTTTCTCCGTGGCTGTGGAACCATTGCCGGAGCTGCCGAACCACTCATATATCTCTCGCCCTCTGCCCTGTGTCTTGCTCTGTTTGCTTCATTCAATTGTCTCGCAGAACTACCTTCTGTGTAGCGTCTTCTATCTGCCATTATATATCGCCTCTTTCATTTATATATCAAACAGCCTCAAACACCCTGAGTTTTGAGCTCTTTGATCTTGAATTCTCTATAAGCTCCCTCTCCCCCGGTATGATAGGTTTTCTCGTTATAACCCTGCCGCGGGACTTTCTTCCGCATGTGCACACTGGGAAATTTGGCGGACATATGCATGGATTCTCATTCTTTCTGAATGCAGTCTTCACTATTCTGTCCTCCAGGGAGTGAAATGTGATGATACACAGCCTTCCTCCAGGATTCAGACTAGCTATCATTCCATCTATCGAATCACGGAGCACATCAAGCTCCCTGTTGAGTTCGATCCTTATAGCCTGAAATGTCTGTTTTGAAGGATGCCCCTGTCCATTCCTCGCCTTTGCCGGAATTGATCCGCGGATTATGTCATTAAGCTCCTCCGTCGTATCTATCTCTTTATCCTGACGGTACTTACATATGTGGTACGCAATGCTCTTTGCATACCGCTCCTCTCCGTAATCCCTGAGTATCCTGAACAGTTCCGCTTCCGGATACTCATTCACAATATCCTTCGCTGTCTTCGACTGCCTGTTGTCCATCCTCATATCCAGTGGAGCATCAACCCGATATGTGAATCCTCTATCCGCATTATCGAGTTGATATGAAGATACCCCCAGATCAAGGAGTATCCCGTCCACCTTCTGTATGTTCAGTTCATCTAAAATTCTTCTGAAATTCTGATAGTTATCTCGGACTATCGTCACCTTGTCCTTATACGGTTCAAGTCTCTTCGTAGCCGCAGCTATTGCATCCTCATCCTGATCAATGCCTATGAGTTTTCCGCCTTCACCAAGCCTTCTGACAATCTGTTCTGAATGCCCGGCACCCCCCAATGTACCATCCACATAAATGCCGTCAGGCTTTATATTCAGATTATCTATGGTCTCTTCAAGTAAGACCGACTTGTGTGCAAATTCCATACTCAACTACCATTCTTCTCTTAAAAACTAAAATCAAGCTCATCGAGCTTGTCCGCAAGTTCTGCCATACTCTCGTCATCAGTAACGTTCTCTTCGCCTTCCCAGTTAGCTTTGCTCCAGATCTCAGCCTTCTCTCCATTACCTATGATTATTACATCCTTATCAATCTCAGCATACTCCCTCTGTTTTGGAGAAAGAAGTATTCTTCCCTGTCCATCCGGTTCGCACTTGACCGCACCTGAAAGGAAACGTCTCTTAAATGTTCTTGCAGTCCTGTTCGTAATAGGAAGCTTGTTCAGCTTCTCCACGAAGCTTTCCCACTCTTCATTGCTGTATACGTAAAGGCACTTATCAATACCCTTCGTAACCATAAACGACTCGCCAAGTTCTGCTCGGAGCTTAAGAGGCATGATCAGTCTTCCTTTTGCATCAAGCTTATGTTCATATTCACCTGATAAGCATCTGGACATTCAGATCTCCTCCTCTTCTTAGTTCTTTCGCATATTCTCAGCAGCCGGCAACAAATTGTTGTAGGTATTCCGGGATATACCGTATTTCCCTTATAGATGAAAACCGCTTTCAAAACCACTTTTCACCACCGAGTTTCACAGTTCACCCACTTGTAACCATTATTCTATACTATCAACCCTGAAAATGCAACCCTGTTATACAAAAAAACTGTGCGCAAAAGCATAAAAAAGCCTGTAGATTCAACACTTTTTCATGTTAAATCTACAGGCTTTTTTGTAGTGGGGGCAAATCCCAGTTTTTCTCCACTGTGTGGGGAATCTGCCCTAATATATGTTATTTTCTAATATATATTTGATTATGATCGTTTTACATATGAGCAAAAATCAGCGTCAATTTACTTGTTTTCTCTATTTTTTTCGTGGGCTTTTAGAGTTTCTGTTCCACCAGCCTCCACCGGCTGACTCTCAGCTCCACTGTCCTCCACCGGCTGCTTCTTGGCACTATCGGTCTCCACCGATCGGCTCTCAGTTCCACTTGTCTCCACGTGCTGGTCATCCGTTCCACTTATCTCCACTGCAGGCCAGCCATTCTTCGCACACTTTACATAGTTTATAACAAGCAGGATAACCGCCGCTATGAAACAGACAAGTGCAAGCGCCTGGGATACTTTGATTCCTGTGCTGCCTATCATCAGAGAATCACTTCTGAGTCCCTCAATGATGAATCTTCCAAGGCCATAACCTCCCACATATATAAGCGCAAACTCTCCTTTGAATTTCTTGTGCTTTCTATATATAAATAAGAAAACAAGCAGTATCAGGTTCCACAGAGACTCGTACAAGAATGTTGGATGAACCGTTATACAGTCCATGCCATCTATATTCACCACATTGTCAAGCATCTTCTGGGTTATAACACCAGTTCTCTCCAGATAGTCAAGATTTCCTTCTGATCTGTAATAATCAAGTGGGATTGCCATGGCCATCTTGCTGTTCGTATATGCGCCAAATGCCTCCCTGTTGAAGAAGTTTCCAAATCTTCCAAGTATCTGTCCGATAAGTATTCCAAACGTGGCAGTATCAGCCATGAGAACAAAATTAACTTTTCTCACTTTACAGAAGATGACCGCCGTGATGATTCCGGCTATGATTCCTCCGTATATGGCAAGACCGCCACCTCGAATGTTGAGCATCGCCTTGATGGTTGCCCCCGCATCGCCCTTCACAATATATTGGTCAAGCCTGAACAGTATATAGTAAAGTCTTGCGCCAAGTATCGCCGGGATTATGAGTATCAGTATAAAATCCAGATATGTCTCAGGATTCTGCCCGGTTCTCTTCGCCTCTTTTGTGACAAGCACATACGCCAGCAGGAAACCTATCATGATGATGATCCCGTAGAATCTTATCTCAAAGCTTCCTATACTGATATGGTCGCCTATATTCTTAAGCGTTATCCCGAGATTTGGGAAAAATATATTTCTAAAATATTCTGATATCTGAGTCATATCATTACATCCTCCTTTATTCCGTATGTAACCACATGACTTCTCTATACATTAAACTTGAAGAGAATCACATCTCCATCCTCAACCACATATTCCTTGCCTTCCTGTCTAACAAGACCCTTCTCCTTAGCTGCAAGCATACTTCCGCAGTCCATGAGATCCTTGTAGCTTACGACCTCAGCCTTGATAAATCCTCTCTCAAAGTCTGAGTGGATCTTGCCGGCTGCTCCAGGTGCCTTTGTTCCCTTCTTGATGGTCCATGCCCTTGACTCCGTCTCTCCGGCTGTCAGATAACTGATAAGACCGAGAAGTGAGTAGCTTGCCTTGATAAGCTTGTCAAGACCAGACTCTTTAACTCCGAGATCCTCGAGGAACATCTTCTTCTCCTCATCGTCAAGCTCTGCAAGTTCCTGCTCTATCTGTGCACATACTACAAATACCTCTGCATCGAAGTCCTTTGCATACGCCTTTACCTTCTGTACGTTTTCATTCGACGCACCGTCATCTGCTATGTCGTCCTCACCTACATTTGCTGCAAATATAACAGGCTTCCATGTGAGAAGGTTGTACTCCTCTATCCATGCCTGCTCGTCCTCATCTGTGACCTCGATGGTCTTTGCAAGCTTGCCATCCTCAAGATGAGCCTTGATCCTCTGCTGGAAGTCAAGCTCCTTCGCAAGCATCTTGTCGTTTCTCGCGCCTCTGATGGTCTTGGCGATCCTTCTGTCAAGCACCTCTATATCTGAGAAGATCAGCTCCAGATTGATGGTCTCTATATCTCTGATCGGATCTACGGAACCGTCAACATGGATGACATTTGTATCCTCAAAGCATCTTACAACGTGAACGATGGCATCAACCTCTCTGATATTTGCAAGGAACTGGTTGCCAAGTCCTTCACCCTTTGACGCGCCCTTTACAAGACCAGCGATATCTACAAATTCTATAACAGCAGGTGTTGTCTTTGCAGAGTTATACATCTCTGTGAGCCTGTCCAGTCTCTCGTCCGGTACTGCAACGATACCTACGTTTGGATCTATTGTACAGAACGGATAGTTAGCTGATTCCGCTCCTGCCTTTGTAAGTGAATTGAAAAGTGTACTCTTTCCCACGTTTGGGAGTCCTACGATACCTAATTTCATGTATACCTCCTTGGGGACGTTCCTTTTGTAACGAAGAGTGTCCCTCTGTATTATTTCTTCCTATATATTATAGTGCAGCCACAAAATAGCCACGCATACAAATTCTAATATACTATAACGTGGCTAAATTGTAAATGTTTAATGGGGACGTTCCTTCTGTCACGAGGAGTGTCCCCTGTATTAGTCGCGTAAGAATTTCTCTTTATTCCAGACTCACCGCAATGCAGCCAGCCCATTCCTCCAGATCTCCCTCATGTCTGTTCTCGCCGCTCATGTAGAAACTGGCTACTATAAGTCTCCTTCCTTTTCTCATGACCACGCTCTCTGATCCGTCCCAGTAAGCATCTACATCATCCAGCCCAGCTATCTTCATATCAATTTTCTCATAGTCAGACTGATGCTTTGCCCTCTGCACATAAGCCTGATAAAGCTTATTTGCCAGCCATTCATTCTTTGCCTCATGATAGGTTATCACCAATCCACCATGACATATATTTCCATCTGTGTAAACTATATCACCATACTCATAAACCTTGTAATTTTCAGGCCACAGAATATCAGACCATTTGCTGATCGTATTCACATCATCGTCCACGTTATCTACCTTCTGAATATCGCTGCAGGATACCAGATCTGTTATTGTCTGAAACGGAACTTCTCCCTGATATTCGGAAAGCGGCATCTGGTTTCTGTCTACGCCATCACTCAGTATAAACATACATCCAAACACTATCATTGCCACATATGCAATTATTCCAACAACGGCCTTTACTGTGTATATTCTGGCGCCTCTTCTCCAGTTTGTACCCGAACCCAGACTATCCCCATCAAGTATTTTTCTGCGGAGCCTGTACAGACTCACAGCCTTAACCAGACCGGTCACTATAAATATGATCACGCACAATACGAGGGCAATACTTATCAGGCTTCCTCTGTTTACCATCGATAGGAACGGCTGACTTGTAAAGACAATTGCAAGATATACTATTATCCAGATGGACATCCATATTATGTTAAACCTCTGACTTCTATGCAGCGAATTCATCGCCATCGCCTGGACCTCAGTGTCTGTGTCCATCTCCCTGGCATCCATATCATCTGCTCTGTATATATTAAATACTCCATACTTTGCCACGTACTTCCATCCAAAAGCGCCGTTCAGCTCCACCTCATCATCACTTGGTCCGTCGTTGTCATATATCACGAATCCTTTCTGAGCCGGCTGCAACCTATACCTCACCTTTTTAGGTTCGCACCTGTCAAACGCAGCTATTCCACGGAACACTCCACCATCCCGCAAGATATACCCCCGCTCCGCCATATATGAGAGCCAGCACTCAACTCCGGTCACATCATAATCCGGACATGGTATGATGCGGTGCACACTTTTTGTATCTTTTTTCTCCACCATCTTTGAGTCCTCCATATAAATTTTTTGTGAATAGTCCGCACTCCGCTGCAAATGAATCTCTACATTTCATCTGCTGCATCTTCAGCATCCCGCACACACATTCTAAGTCTTTCCACTTCCTGCTCATATGCAGATATACCCTTATCTGTGATGCTGTATGTTCGCTTACGGCCTTCCACCTCAATTTCCCTTATCCACTTTTCCTTCTCAAACTTTCCCAGTATAGTGTACAGAGTCGCCGGCCCGATCTTTACCCTTCCACCGGTTCTCTCCTCTATATAATCTGCCACATCTATCCCACACATCGGGCCTTTTGAGAATGCCATAAGCACATAAAACATGGATTCCGTCAGAATATCCATAGCTTTCTTTGGCATAATATCACTTCTCTTTCTCAATATCATTTATCGATATCATATAACGATATTGTATAGTGCATAAGGATATTTGTCAATACAACAAATATCCACTCTGAGCTTTCTCGCCATGTATAGCATACTTTCAACTATGCTTTCTGTTCTTTCGCTTTTTTCTTATTTTCTGACATAGCCATATAGAATATGACATTCAGCACAATACCTGCGCATGTTGCTATCGGCGCTGCAAGTCCTATATTTGTAAGGCTCGCATCCGGCTGTATACTCATGTAATAGGCAAGAGGCAGTCTAACGAGCAATGTCTGGATAAGTCCCTGTATCATGACCCATAGTGACTTCTCATGTCCATTGAAATATCCTATCATGCTGAACAGCACCGCGGTAAGTATAGTCTCAGGTGCAAAGCCCCTCAGGTACTCGAAGCCCCTCTGTATAACAGCCGCGTCAGTGGTAAAGATTGATGTCAGTTTGTCACCAAAGAACCACACGCCAATGAATACCACCACGCCGACAGAGAGTCCTATGCCCATACCGGTAAGCATCGCTTTTCTCGCTCTGTCCTCTTTTCCAGCTCCAACATTCTGCGATACAAATGAAGCCATAGACTGCATAAGCGAACTTGGTACCAGCATGGCAAAGCTGACTATCTTGCAGGCAACGCCATATCCGGATGATGCCTCCAGGCCAAGTCTATTGATAAATGCACACAGCGCTAGAAATGACATCTGCGTGAGAAATTCCTGCATTGCAAGCGGAAGTCCAACCGAGAGCAATCTTCTGCACTGTCTGTTTAATCTGAAATCTTTTCTTGCTATCTTAAATGGAAGCTTTTTCTTCTTCAGCAGCACAAGCGCAAGGACAACACTGACCGCCTGGGCAACCACTGTTGCTATGGCTGCACCCGCAGCGTCAAGATGACATCCCGCAACCAGAATAAGGTCACCGATAACATTTACTATACATGCCACAAACACAAATATAAGAGGTGATTTGCTGTCTCCAAAACCTCTGAATATCGCGGTGAGCACATTGTAAGCCATAATGAAAAATATTCCGCCTCCGCATATCCTCACGTACGATGATGTAAGAGTGACCGCCTCAGACGGTGCCTGCATCAACACGGACAAGGGTCTTGCAAACGTCACCATGACAACTGCCAGCACCACCGCAAGTATTGCAAATATGGTCGTGGCGCCTCCAAGAAGCTCTCCTATCTGATCCATGTTCTTTTCGCCTATATATCTGGCAATAAGCACTGTGACACCCATAGCAAGTGCTGTTATCACAAATGTAACCAGATTGAGCACCTGGCTGCCTGTTGATACGGCTGAAAGTCCCGCCGTTGAACCGAATCTTCCAACCACCAGCAGATCAACCGCACCATATGCAGCCTGAAGTATCAATGCTCCAAGAATCGGTCCCATGAATGGGAGCATTTTTCTAATTATACTTCCCTGTGTAAAATCTGTTTTATCCTGTACACTCATCTTATGTCTTGACTCCTTTTGCTCATAACATCATAAATTTTTTCAATGGTCGCTATCATAATATCTGCATCTTCATCTGTGATATCGACAAGAGACTCCCCCAGTCCTGTAAAATACTCGTCAACATATTTGCCAACCAGATCTCTGCCAGCCTGAGTGCTCCTTATATAAACAATACGTCCATCCGCCTCTGAAGCCTTCTTTTCCACAAATCCGAGGCGTTCCATATCCTTTATCGTCTTTGTCACTCCTGGTCTTGGAAGCCCCAGTTCATCACTTATATCACTGACCTTCACCTCCGCGCCGTCAAGCTCCAGCTTAGTTATCACATCAAGATAATGTATGTGGGTAGGCGTCACTTCATTTGGCAGCTTGGGCATCATATCCCTAACCCTTTTAGCCTGGTAGCAGGCATCCATAACCTGTTTTATCTTTTCCTTTGTCATGGTTCTCCTTCCTGTAAATTTATCAAATATTATTTTATTGTTATTTCGTATAATTACTTTAGGTAATTATCGTCGGTAAGTATATTCATATTTTCTCTTTTTGTCAAGGGATAGGATATATAAACTATTCATATGCCTGCGTAAGCCATTAGCCACCATGCATAAAAAATGCTCCACCTGATTCTCTCACAGATGAAGCATTTAATTATAAAACTTATTACTTGCGCCGGGCAACTTTACCAAAGCTCTCGTCAAGCCCTTTTTCTAACTACCTTTACTATCCCCACAACCGACTCGATCAGAACCACCGCCACAAATGGTATTCCTGCAAGTGTTATGGCGAACATCATGTATTCGATCCCATTCAGCAGATGCTCCCATCCTCCTGTAGCCTGCGGCACTATCCACATTTCATTCATAACCAGAGCACCAATCAGAAATCCCAGTATCAATCCACAGATCATCCACGCCGCACAGATTATGGCGACATCTTTCAGCCGCACAATCTGATTATCGTATATCCATTTTCTGAATATAATATACAGAATTACGCATATCAGGGGTACAGCAAATACAACGACCAGATTATAACTATCATTATATGTTTCTTCTATGTAATCAGACAGCGTCATAATGCTCCAGCATATGAGCTGTGCTATCAGACACAGTAATATTTTCTTCTTCATCTAGACCTCCTTTGGGGACGTTTTTCATGACAAAAGAAACGTCCCCACTTCACACAGCACCTGCATCGCACCGGAAAGCAGCATCACCCACACCGGATTCAGTTTGAATTTTCTGAGCAGAACAACACTCACTGCAAATATCACCACAAGATTCCACTTAGTTCCTGCGAGACTTATCATATCGATACCAGTCCAGACCGCCGTCACGAATATCGAAACTCCCGCTGACGCGATCATAGCCACAACAGCCGGTCTTATACCGCCGAGAAACTCCTGAAGAACATCCTGCTTGCGATATTTCAGATACAGCCTGACTATGACCGTTACAATAATACATGAAGGGAGTACACATCCGAGCGTGGCAATCGCCGCACCGGCATATCCGGCCACCCGTAGCCCCACAAATGTCGCCGAATTGACAGCTATAGGTCCCGGAGTCATCTGGGATATAGTGATCAAATCCGTGAACTCTGACATGGTCATCCACCCATGTATTTTCACTATCTGTCCCTGTATAAGCGGCATGGCGGCATAACCTCCGCCAAAACTGAAAAGTCCTATCTGGAAGAAACTTAGGAACAACTGCAAATAGATCATTATTCCATCCCCCCTTTGCCTGAGCGTTTTTCAGGATTTTCGTCAGAGGTATCCTCTGTCTTTTTATGCCCACGCCCTCTTCTTTTCTCAAGCTGTCCTCTACAAACACCGACAAGTCCACAGACAATTACTATGAACACGACATTTATCTCCAATATGTAGGATGCAACAAATGCAGCTATCATGACCAATACCCCCAGATCATCCCTCTGCTTTACTATGTCTGCTCCCATATCATATGTGACGGATGCGATAACCGCAGCAACACCTGCCTGCATCCCCTCCAGCATCTGGCTTATCATCCAATTGCTCCTGAACGCGCTGTAACAGTAAGATATGATGGATATGATAACAAATGGCGGAATGATCGTTCCGACTATCGCCACCAATGCCCCTGCTATACCACACAATTTATATCCCACCGCTATCGATCCATTTACTGCGATAGGCCCAGGCGACGACTGTGCTATAGCTACAAGATCGAGCATCTCATCCTGCTCTATCCAGTGAGTTTCATCCACAAACTTTTTCTTCATAAGAGACACGATGACGTATCCACCCCCGAAGGTAAAGGTGCTCAGATATAATGTTGTTATTAATATCTTTAAAAGGGTCCTGCCCTTTCTTTTTTCTTTTTCCATAATTAATCCCTAGGGGACGTTCCTTCTGTAACGAGGAGCGTCCCTCTGTCCCACATTAGATATATATTCCTAATCAAGTCTAAATAATTTTCGTCTAAATATTTTTGCAACTGACATCTGCCATCTTCTGCATCATACTTTTTTATCATCTTCTGTCGCAGACATTGCACGTATGGTTCTCTCAAACAATTATGTCAACTTTACTCCTTTTATTGCCCCATATCGAGTTTTCACCTTTCGCATGACAGGGGACACTCTCCGATACAAAAGGAACGTCCCTGATACATTCCGATACAAAAGGAACGTCCCTGATACATTCTATCATATGCTTCTACAAAGCGCTTTACTTCTTTTCAAAATATAGTATAATATTATATGTTTTGATTTTCTTAAACGATCGTTAAGCTATCGTATCTAATCAAATCCATTTTCATATGAATGATATTATATGAATCATGTTATACGAAACCCATAGTCATTTCAATTTTTCAACAATTACCTCTTTATAACTGTTTTTTGTCTTATCGTGGTTGGTTTTTGATGGCTATATTTTTGATGACCGTGTTTTCATGAATCACATTTTAACATTTATTTTTTCCACACTGTACACATCACATTTTATCACTTTGGAGGAGGTCCTTTTATGCCAAGAAAACCAAGAGCTATATCTGAATCAAACATTTACCACGTTGTAATTCGCGGAGCAGACCGGCAGCAAATGTTTGAAGAAAAGAATGATTATGACAAATACCTGGATATCCTGAGCTATTACAAAAAAGAATGCCAATTTGAAATCTATGCATATTGTCTGATGTCTAATCACGTTCATCTTCTCATACATACCTCTAACACCCCACTGGCGACTGTATTTCGCCGCATTAACACGCGTTATGCGGTTTGGTTTAATATGAAATATGATAGAACCGGTTTCCTACAGCAAGGCAGATATTACAGTGAACCTGTTAACGATGAACGATACCTTCTCACTGTAGTCCGCTACATACACCAAAATCCGTACAAAACTGGCATAGAAGCTTTTCCCGGCGAGTCTTACCCCTGGAGCAGTATCTACAGTTACCTGTCAGGGAATTCGGCATTGGTAGATATCGGACTGATAAACAATCTAATTGGTGGTTCGAAGGCATTTACAACATTTCATCGAGAAACTGAAGAAGCCGATTGCCTAGACATTCATAAACTTACCAAAAGGCTCCCAGATGATGTTGCAAAAGAGCTAATTATCAAAGAAACCGGATGCCATACTATTACCGATTTTCAATCACTGCCCCTTTTAGAAAAGAAAAAACACCTTGCTCTTTTGCACGAACAAGGTATTTCTATCAGACAGCTGAACCGTCTCACGGGCACGTCTAAAGGAATCATCCAGCGAACCTTAACAGAGGGCATGCCTCACAACAGCAAACCTCAGCCTTGACAGGAGGACACTCATCGGTACAAGGGACACCCGTCAGTACAAGGGGACACTCGTCGGTACAAAGGAACACTCGTCGGTACAAGGGGACACTCGTCGGTACAAGGGGACACTCGTCGGTACAAAAGGAACGTCCCTGATACTTACAATAGTCTGAATTTCTTCGCAAACTTTACGATGAGGCCTCCCTTTGGCATGTTGAGGAGCTCCTCTTCAGTGTAGCCTCCGACTTTGAGAATAGCCACCGCATAGAATATTATCGCCACAAATACAGCAACAAACATTGAGATGACCCAGTTGCCGATAAGCTTTCGGCAGCCCTCATATACAATGATCGTGACAACGCCCATGAAGATAGATGCTATAGTCGGTGCAACATATATTCTCCTGTTGTCCATCCTGCCGGTCTTGTACTTTGTAAGTGAACGCTGGTTAAATATACATATGAGCAGTGAATTTACTATGGAACCTAGAACCAGAGCATACAGTGCCCAGTCAGTACAATACAACATGATCACAAGGACAACCACATGTATCACCAGTGCAAGTGTGGCATTGATAACCGGCGCCATCACCTTGCCCATCGCCTGAAGCACACTGTTTGTCACAGTGGACTGTGCAAAGAACACGATGGATATAAATCCAAGATACATACACTTAGCCGCCATCGGATCTGCTCCCGAAAACAGGAGCTGTATGATTGGTTTTGCCAGAACTCCCATTCCAACGGCACATGGTATCGTGACAAGCATAGACATACTGAGTGCCTGATTGAGAAGTCTGTTCGTCTTTTTCATATCATTTTGTGCATACGCCCCTGATATTCCAGGAATGTATGCGATTCCTACTGAAGCTGCTATGGCAAGCGGAAGGTTCGTGAGGACCGTGTACTGTCCAGAATAAATACCGTACAATTTCGCCATTTCCAGCGAATCCATTCCCTTCATCTTCATGACAACATAAAATACCTTCATATCTATAGGGGTCAATACATTGTACACCACCGCAGCCACCACGATTGGAGTGACTGTTGCTATGATGATTCTAAACAGCTTTCCATAGGATTCTGTGTCCGGGCTTGTATCCATTTTCACAGACTCCATGATGCCTTTTCTTCTCTTCGCATATGCGAACAGTATAAATATCAATCCCCCAAGGACTCCGGCACCTGTACCCATGGCACTTCCCGCAGATCCGTACTTTGCATGTTCTGTGGTTCCCGCAGCAAATGGTCTTGCAAGCATGTACGCTGCAATTATACTTACCGCGGCATTCACAAGCTGCTCTATGATCTGGGATATAGATGTAGGCACCATGGTATTGTATGCCTGCAGATATCCTCTGAATATGGCTAGGAATCCTGATATAAATATGGTAGGTGCAAGTATCTTAAGACTGAGCACAGCATTTGGCTGATCACTGACAAACCACTCAGCACCAAAGTATGTGATGAGTGCCGCCACAGCTCCTGCTATCACTACATATATAAATGTACAATAATAAATACGTCTGGCACTTTTGTACTGTCCCATTGCTATCTTGCCTGCGACGAGTTTCGATACCGCAGTTGGGATGCTATATGTCGCTATCATGATGACCATTGCATATATGGCATATGCTGATCCATAATACCCATTTCCTTCATCTCCAAGTATCTGATACAGAGGGGATCTGTACAGCAGACCTATGATCCTTGACACGATTCCAGCGCCAGCCAGAATCCCCGCCTGAAGTGCCAGATTACTTCCTTTTCCTGATAGCTTGCCTTTCTTTTCCGCACCAGTGTTTGTACTCATATTTAACTCCTTATTGCCATTTCTATATCTATATTGTAAAATTCAAGTGTTGCATGCATGACCAAGTCACGCATATGCGCCACTGAACAATTTCCACAAACTATATATATACCAATTTTATGCTGCTAATTCAACCATAATATTTATAATCACTTCATATATTATGACGCAATATACCACAAGGAGGTATTTTACTATGGAATATTCATCACTCCCAAAGGATCCCATGGTCCTTCTCAGTTTCATCAACACAAAGCTCAGAGACGATTATCCAAGCCTTGACGAATTGTGCAGTTCTCTATGCGTTGATGCGGATGGTGTAAAGAAAAAGCTTGCAACCATAGATTATTCATACGATGAAAAAAAGAACAGATTTGTGTAAAAGCAAATCTGTTCTTTTATCTTATGTAATACAGAGACTCAGACTTTATTCCCCGTATTGATATTCTTTTTTATTTGTGTGGATCTCCGGCTCCGGTATCCTCAGTCTGATCTTCTCCAGCAGTTTGCTTTCCAGTATCATCTGGATCACGCCCGGTACTTTCATCATTTTCCACAATATTTTTTGCTAGCTTTTCAGCATCCGCCCTGCTGGCAACGCTCTTCATAACATGCATGAATTTATCAAGGATACTGATCGGATCATCATCGGACTCATCTTCATCACCATCCTGATCATCTATATTCTGTGCAGGCTCTTTCTTTGAGTATTCATCATCAGGTAGATCTGATGGATACTGAAGCATATGCTGTTTCTGCTTGAGCTTCCTCTTATTCTCACGCTCTTCCTGTTTCTGTTCTGGAGTCTTTTTCTTGAATCTTATGTCCTCTTCCTCTTCTGTCCTGTATATCGGTTCACCCGTCTCCTCATCAATCCTCTTTATCTTCTCATACTCAGAGGTCTTGAATGCCAGGTTCTTATCCTGCAGCTTTGCAGTACATGTCCTGTTAATATACATATAACAGCACGCAAATACAGGAACGCCCAGGAGCATTCCAAAGAATCCAAACAGGCCTCCACCCACAATAACCGCGGTAAGTACCCAGAAACTTGAAAGTCCTGTGGTATCACCAATGATCTTCGGTCCAAGAATATTCCCATCAAACTGCTGCAATATGAGTATAACAAGAAGCAGCACCAGACTCTTGATCGGATCGGCTATAAGTACGATAAAGAAACAAGGTATAGCTCCTATGATCGGCCCAAAGAATGGTATAACATTTGTCACTCCCACAATAACACTTATCAGCACTGCATATGGCAGATTGAGTATTGTAGAAACTATAAACATTATCATTCCAATTATAAGTGAATCAAGTATTTTGCCATTGATAAACTGTCCAAAAATCCTGTACATCTCTGAAAGACCATCGAGGATATTATTCGCATTCTTTACCTTGAACACAGCATATATGATCTTCTTTCCCCTTGATGCTAGATATTCCTTATTTGCCATCACATATATAGAAGCCACTATACCTATAAGGAAATTATACAGGAACTTCAATCCGGAAAATACCCCGCTTCCTATATTCACCACGATCTTGTCTACATTAGGCATGATCTTTGTGTTCAACATGTCCTGCAGCTTCAGATATGCTGTATTCATATACTTGTTCAGCTCATCCTCAGGGATATTGAGTTTTTGGAATTTCTCATTGATATTCTCCACCATATTCTGCAGGTTGGAATAATAATTATCCATATTGCCAACCAGCTGCTTGATACTGTCATAGAGCTGTGGCACCACAAGCCATACTACACCAGTTATGATTCCCAGAAATACTATAGTTGTGAGTATAACCGACAGTGTTCTTGATACCTTAAACAGTTTCTTCTTATCCGTGATAACTTTGTCCTGAAATATCGTATGAAAAAGCCTGTCAAAAAATACAAGTACCGGATTCATAAGAAACGCTATGACCGCACCCACTATAATTGGTGCAAATGCGCCTGAGATTTTATCTATTATCGCCCGAAAGCCTGCCCACTGTTCAAGTATCTTGTTAAATAAAAGTCCCACGACGATTATTCCTATAACCGCCAGGCTTATATTTAAGATTCGTCTCTTTTTGTTATTTGCCGCCACCTTTTTCTCTCCCATCCATAAGCTTGTGTACGGCTCACCGGAAAGTCCCGGCAACCGCTTTTTTATTATATTTGTTTTTACCGAATGGTGCAAGACAGCTTACACATATTTAACCAAGCCTTTATTATTTATTCCTAATAATTTTATAATTCGTGCATATAATGCACTTTAAAGGATTGTATATTCAGAATATTTATGTTGTTTAGTAATTATTTTTCTAGTAAAATGGAAACTAGCCAAGGGCAATGCGAGTTTTATCGCATATCAGGATTTCCTACACAAGGGAGGTGTTCTATATGAATTGGGAGATTGTAACCTGGCTTATAATATTTGCCGTATGTCTCATTGTTGAGATCATATCGCTCGGACTCACAACTATCTGGGCCTGCGGTGGCGCACTGGTTGCCATGATCATCGCGTTTTTCGGCGGTTCATTACCGCTACAGATTGTTGTATTTCTTGTTGTAACAACCATTCTCTTTTTCACAACGAGGCCTATTGCCAAGAAACATCTTGACAACAAACTGGTAAAAACCAACGTAGAGAGTCTCATCGGCAAACACGTGATCGTATCCGATGATATAGACAATCTCAAGTCAAAAGGTCAGGTTATGATTAATGGGGTTGAATGGACAGCAAGATCCAAAAGCAACAATATCATACCAACAGGTACCGAAGTTGTAATCTGCGAGATATCCGGCGTAAAAGCTATTGTTGAGCAGGCAGACCGGTAACGGAGAGCAAAAAAGGCCAGCATGTCTTTGATGTACATTATTTTATTACTTATTCACACACTATTTTAATTATTAAGGAGATTAATATGGACGGAATTGGAACAGCACTAATTATTATTTTATGTCTGATCGTAATCGTTGTTATCTGCAGTACGATCAAGATCGTGCCACAGGCACATGCCTATGTAATTGAGAGACTTGGAACATATCAGGCAACATGGTCTGTTGGACTTCACATGAAGATGCCTGTCATTGACAAGGTTGCAAAAAAGGTTACTCTCAAAGAGCAGGTTGTTGACTTTGCACCACAGCCGGTTATCACCAAGGATAACGTTACAATGAGAATCGATACTGTCGTATTCTTTCAGATCACAGATCCAAAGCTTTTCAGCTACGGAGTTGAGAATCCTATCATGGCCATTGAGAACCTGACAGCCACAACTCTTCGTAACATCATCGGTGATCTTGAACTTGACCAGACACTTACATCAAGAGAGACAATAAACACCAAGATGAGAGCTACGCTTGACGAGGCTACTGATCCTTGGGGAATCAAGGTCAACAGAGTAGAGCTCAAGAACATCATCCCTCCTGCAGCTATTCAGGATGCAATGGAGAAGCAGATGAAGGCAGAGCGTGAGAGACGTGAGCAGATCCTTCGTGCCGAAGGTGAGAAGAAGTCAGCCATCCTCATCGCAGAAGGTAACAAGCAGTCAGTTATCCTCGAAGCTGAGGCCGAGAAGGCATCCCAGATCCTTCGTGCTGAAGCTAAGAAGGAAGCAACTATCAAGGAAGCTGAAGGTCAGGCACAGGCTATACTCGCTGTACAGCAGGCAAATGCAGATGGTATCAGAGCTCTTAATGAATCAATGCCATCAAATCAGGTTATCACACTCAAGAGCCTCGAAGCATTCGCAAAGGCTGCAGACGGCAAGGCTACCAAGATCATCATTCCATCCGAGATCCAGGGAATCGCAGGTCTCACCTCTTCTATCGTAGAGGTTGCCAAGAGCACTGAAGCAGCTGCTATATCAAAGCAGTAAGCAAAGAGATTAATCACAAAAGGCATACATGACAGTACATTTCACTGTACCGTCCATGTATGCCTTTTCTTATAACTTCATCTGTATATCATTCAGGATATTATAAATAATCCTTCATCTATATAGCATCATATATAATATTATTGCTCCGGAACCGGCAGTCTTCCGCTCTCATGCTGCAGTTCATCCCACACTGATCCAAATTCATATGTAACATCTATAATCTTATCCTGTCCCTTCGGAATACCGTACACAATATATTGATACACCACAGACATTGGAGTAAGGGCGTCATCTGTATATTCGCCATAAGAAATCGTTCTCTTTATTGGATCCGTATCGCTGCCCGTATCTATAACCACAATGTCAAAGCTTCCTATTCTCGCGCCGTGATTTAACAGTATATCGCTCACCAGATAATAGTCATAACTGTCATAATCAAAGTCTACTCCACTCAGATAACTTATCTCATCAGTGGTAATTTCCGCCCCACCGGGAAGAGTATATTTCTTATCATTCTCAATTTTCTGTCCATACTCTCCATCGTATAGTTTGTATAACTTTCCTTTAGGAGTGTCAAGCTTACTCACATCATACCAAACCGACGCATCAGCCTTCTCACCTACCACATATATATTATTTATAGGACTAGACTTACCTTCAAATAAATCAGGATCATCATTCTGACAATATACAACCATATACCCGTAATCGCCTGACCTGACCATAAAGTACATATGCCCATGATCAGCATCCACTACTTCTGATATGTCATTGGCATCTGCATATCCATCATATGACACCAAAATGTCTATGTTCTCCTGACTCATAGGTTCCAACATCATACAGGATTTTGATCTGAGATATACATCAAAATAATCCCCTCCGTCTGACATATCCTCTGCATCTGAATCCCCATCATCCGGAGCATCCATCTCATATTCCATGTCATATACTACATATCCTTCGGGAATATCGGCATCTTCCAGATCTATAGGCTTCACTGAATCGATCGTCAACCACGCCGCATTTCCATCAGGATCCACATTCACCATCTTGTCTCCAAATGCATATCCTTTGACTGGGATACTATCAACATAATAATTCCCATCGCCACTGTATATTTCATCATCTGTATCCTCATATTCGTCTTCTGATTCTTCATCAAACCCAAGACTTTTGTCATGATCTGACGTGAGCGCCGAATAAACGGTCCCCAAACTTATTATCAGGAAAAATACAATGATAATTATCATGCAGACTTTTTCCATTCTCTTTTCATTATCGAGTACGTCTTTTTCTTTCTTCTTGAACCACTCGCTGTGCACGTTTCCATACTGTTTATTCTTGTCTTCAGTATATGATGTCTGATCCTGATTGTAATCACCGGCATCTGCCGAGGCTGCTCCGCTTTCAAACTGCCCATCTATGTTTTTCTCCACATACCATGAACCGCATCTCGGACACATATGTCCTGTCTTTTCAGGATCGAATTTTTTACCGCAGCTTTTGCATATAACCTTCACTCATTCACCTCATCAGTCATTCTTACTTACGTTGTTGTACTGGAAGAAGTCGATCCTGTGATCTTTGAAGTAATACTTTGCATCTCGCTCATTTACCTCACGAAGAACCTTACACGGGTTTCCGACAGCAACCACATTCGATGGAATATCCGTTGCAACCATACTTCCAGCTCCTATGACGGTGTTATCACCTATAGTTACCCCCGGAAGTATCGTAACTCCTGCACCTATCCAGCAGTTCTTGCCTATTGTTATAGGTGCATTGTACTGATATCCCTGTTTTCTGAGATCTGCGTCTATCGGATGTCCCGCCGTAGCCAGTGTGACATTCGGACCAAACATTGTATAGTCTCCAACATATATGTGCGTGTCATCCACCATTGTCAGGTTGAAGTTGGCATATATGTTATTTCCAAAATGCACAAACTTTCCGCCCCAGTTTGCATGAAGTGGTGGCTCTATATAGCAGTTGTCTCCTATCTCCTCAAACATCTCCTTAAGCATCTGCTGCCTCTTGACCATCTCCGTTGGTCTGGTCATATTGAAATCATACAATCTGTCCAGGCACTTTATCTGCTCTCTGGCGATGTCCTCGTCACCCGGAAGATAAAGCTCACATGTGTGCATCTTTTCCATCTCTGATTTACTCATTATAAAAACCTCCTGTATTTTATTTTTGTCTTGGCAACCCCGACACGATGCAAATCCTTTCGTCTTCGCCATTGTGCATCATCGTCTCAGGATCACACAGGCTATATGAATAACAACAGGCACCACCAATCCGCGCAAATGCACACAATGATGATGCCTGTTATCTCGTCGTATATACATTATCTGAAAATATACATAATCTGCAAATGTACATACATGGCGCACTCGGCACCATATATAATATATAAATTAGTTGTACTTGTAGTAGTTGATGAGACAGCCGTCTGTGATGATCTGTCTCTCATCATCTGTGAGTTCTCCAAGTCTAAGCTCTATCTCAGCAAAATTCTTGTTCACAACATAAGCCTTGATAACCTCTGTCTTGTTCTTCACTGCATCCTTGACGCCAGGAATGAATACATAGTCGTCATTGTCAAAATCAAAGTCCTTGTCTATGACAAATGGAAGCATACCCCAGTTGATAAGGTTTGATCTGTATCTCTTGGTAGCATACTCCTTTGCAATGTTTGCCCATCCGCCGAGTACCTTCTGGCATGATGCAGCCTGCTCACGAGCTGAACCGTCACCTGGCTTAACAGCATATATGGTACTTCCAACTCCTGTATTGCTACCGCATACATCCTCGAACTTCTCCTTGATAGCATGCATAACTTCCTTGACCTCTGGGAATGCCTTACCCATGCACTCTCCAGCCTCACGAACCTTCTCAACCGCCTGAATAGCCTTTGCTCTTCCAACGTACTCAGGATCCTTTCTCGACAATGTGAACTCTGCAAGACCAAGAGGATTTGATCTGTATGATGAAGTCTCTCCTGATGGGATAAGCTCATCAGTTGTAGTTACAGGATCATGTATAACTGATGCTACTTTCAGGAGAAGGTTGTCTGTAAGTGGAACCATCTCAGGCCAGTCCTTGATGTTTGGACCAAACTTGATCTCAACTGATGGATCAGCTTTGCCGACACCGTTGTAAACTCTTCTGTCGTATATAGCTTTGTCGAAGAAATACTTTGGATGTGTGTACTCTATATCTGCAAGGTCTGTTGCTGATGTCAGGTATCCCTTGTTGGCTGCTGTTGCTGCGATCGAACGAGCATCCATAAGTGCAACAGATGATATCTGACCATTCTGTATCTTTGATCCCTCTCTGTTAGGGAAGTTTCTTGTTGAATGTCTGATGGAGAATGCGTTGTTGGCAGGTGTGTCACCGGCACCAAAGCAAGGTCCACAGAACGCAGTCTTAACGATAGAGCCTGTCTCGATAAGATCTGCCAGGACTCCGTTCTTTGCGAGCTGCATATATATAGGCGTACTTGCAGGATATACTGAAAGTGTGAACTCATCAGCTCCTATGCTCTTGCCTCTGAGTATATCGGCAGCATCGCAGATATTCTCATATCCACCACCGGCACATCCGGCGATGATTCCCTGCTCTACATACAACTTGCCATCTCTCACCTTATCCTTAAGTGTGAAATCTACCTTGCCATCAAGGCTTACAAGTGCACGCTTCTCAACATCATCGAGAATATCCATGAGGTTGGCATTCAGATCATCGATGGTATATGTGTTGCTTGGATGGAATGGCATAGCTATCATCGGCTTAACTGTTGACAGGTCAACATATACAACTCCGTCATAGTAAGCAACATCTCCAGGATTCATCTCCTTGTATGCCTCACTTCTGCCGTGGATATCATACCAATCCTTTATCTTGTCATCTGTCTTCCATATGGATGACAGACAGGTCGTCTCTGTTGTCATTACATCGATACCGATACGGAAATCTGCTGAAAGCTTATCAACTCCAGGGCCGACAAACTCCATAACCTTATTCTTGACATATCCGCATCCAAATGTTGCTCCGATGATGGCAAGCGCCACATCCTGAGGACCTACTCCCTTCTGTACCTCTCCATCAAGATAGATCGCGATAACGCCCGGCTTTGCAACATCGTATGTCTTGCACAGGAGCTGCTTTGCAAGCTCACCGCCGCCCTCTCCTATAGCCATGGTACCAAGAGCGCCGTAACGTGTATGAGAATCTGATCCAAGGATCATTGCTCCACATTCAGCAAGCATCTCACGGGCAAACTGATGTATAACAGCCTGATGAGGTGGTACATACACACCACCAAATTTCTTCGCACAGGAAAGACCAAACATATGATCATCCTCATTGATGGTACCGCCTACTGCACACAGTGAATTGTGGCAGTTTGTAAGTACATATGGTATAGGAAATTCCTTGAGTCCTGACGCTCTGGCTGTCTGGATGATTCCAACAAATGTTATATCGTGGGAAGTCATCTTATCAAACTTTATCTTGAGATTGTCCATGTTGTCTGATGTGTTGTGCTTCTCCAATATTCCATAGGCAAGTGTGTTCTTGGATGCCTCTTCCTTTGATGGAACGCTGCCGATCTTTGATGCAAGGACTGCACCAGCCTCAGCATTATCCTCAACCAGCTCTGTGCCATGCAAAAGATAAGCACCATTGTCAAATAATTTAATCATACTCTTCCTCCTGGTAATAGCTTTTTGTCTTTTTAGTTGGGATTACTGTCCTTCATGTATACAAAACCCCATGCTTCTTTACATGATACCATATTCCATTGATTTTTTAAACAGGATTATGTGTCAGTAACGCATATGATGGTACTTAGAGGTATGATTGGCCGCTTTTTCTATTGCCAGAACAAAAAAGAAGCTGCCACAGATGTCTGTAATCTGCAGCAGCTTCTTACGATAGATAAATGGCTATACCATATCAAGTAGCTTGAACAGCCATCTGAAATGGTAGTGTGCGTCAGATCACATATGCTGTACAACAGCCCTTTTTACAGGAACCACTGCACACCGCATACATCTTCTGACACTTTATAATCAATCTCCCCTCAGAGTCAATTATCCTGTGCTTACAATATTATCCGATTTGTATACATTTTCCAATAGGTCAGGCAAAAATCGACACGAATGACGTGTCTATCGACGTGAACAGCAAATATTTTTGTGCATAAAATACATATACTTATTTTCTACCTATTGTATAATACCAATATTGTATGTTAAAATACTATAGTTAACTAAAGAAAAAAACATATTTATTATATAAATTTTTATATTTCAGTTACAACAGAGGAACCTTACAATGAACACTGATATGAACACTGATATGAACAACGATATGAACCAACAATCACCGATTTCAATGAATATACTTATTGTTGAAGATGACGCTATACAGCGCAGCGGCCTGAATCATATAATCGCCGAACACTATCCAGCGTTTTCTGTATTCACCGCATCGTGCTTCAATGAAGCCACAGCCATCATCGACTCCTCTAAATTTGACCTTTTTATGCTTGATATCAACCTTGGAGATGGCAAAAGTGGACTTGACGTGTGTTCCTATCTCAGGCGCAAACCTGAGCACAAAGACACTCCTGTCGTATTTATAACGGACGTAACTAACCCAAGTCTTGATGTAATAAACAAATATCACTGCCGATACTATTTTTCAAAACCGTACAACAGTGATGAAGTCGTGTCGGCCATAAACAATGTAATGCACGGTTCAGAATCCGTTCCGACTAAATTACAGCTCAAAGATATACAGGGAATCTTGTTCCATGTGATTCCTCAGGATATTATCTTTGTTAGATCCGAGGGACACCACAAACACATTTTCACAGTAAACGGTGACTTTATTGTAACAAATTCTACATTTGACACGTTGATGGAAAAGCCTGATATTCCTCTTGTCAGATGCCATAGGAGTTACTATTTTACTCCCAGCTTCATACACAGCTACGATAGAGCAAACTGTCTTTTGATGCTGTCTGGAGTTCAGGGCTCCATACCGATCGGCAGAAAATATAAAACAGAAACAGAAAAATATTTGGAGAACAGATAATGGCTGCATATTTTGATTTTCTTTCCAAGATACTGTTTGATACCTTTGTATTTTTAGTATTCTTGATGGCGATATATAATGTAAAATTTTCCCAGATAGCAAAGAGACTTCCACCTTTGCTTCTGCTGACTTTACCAGTCTCTCTGATTGCCACAGTTACAGACTCCTTGTTAATATTCACACTGATATCATACATCTACTGCTTTGTATTCTACTCCCTGGTCTTCCGTTATCCGCCAATGAAGATCATAACGGGCTATGCACTGGCGCTTATAATCATGACAGTGCTGAACCTTATACAGATGGTTGTCATCATGCAATTCACAGACAACCCTTTCACCAATACATCAACATATGTAACTGAAAGTATGGCTCTTGTGATAGCTATTTTGCTGTACAAATTCGGACACATGAATAAGCTGTATGAAACCCTCATCATAAAAAACCAGGTTTTCAGGAATATAATACTCGCTGTATTTGCCTTCATGGTCTCCATTGTTTTATACCAGCGTATATCACCTAAAGATTTCATGAATGTGTTTATGTCTTTCCTGTTTACAACCATACTTATCCTCATTCTGTACGCTGGAATGTACAAGAACTACTTAAGTCTCAGGGAGTCCCAGAAGCAGCTGCAGTCATATGAACAGTATCTTCCTATTATAGAGGAGCTTATTGATCAGGTTAGAATGAGACAGCACGATTACAGCAACGAGCTTCAGGCAATAAGTATGCTGCCAATCAGCTACACCGATTATGAATCACTCTCTGCCGCTCTGGCAAAGGAACTTGATACTTCATGCAGCGATCATGTTATAAAAAATTCCTACCTTCTGAAGATCAACATGAAACTGATCGCCGGATTTCTGTTCAGCAAGATGAACCTTGCCCAGGAACGAGATATAGATCTCAATATAAATGTCAAGAATTCAACTCTCACATCAAAGGCTGCTGAGTTCGAACTCCTAGATACGATGAGTATTCTGGTAGACAATGCATTTGATGCCACCGAGGATGGAGGACATATAGAAATAGTGATCGACTCAGATGGAACGAAGACATCCATTGAGACTCTCAATGCAGGGCCTACACTCACCGCCACCATGCGAAGGGATTTCTTCACCAAAGGCTACTCGACAAAGCCGCTGAGGGATGGCAGATATTCAAGGGGGATAGGTCTTTATAAGTTAAAACAACTCACTAAAAAATATGACGGTGAGATCCTTCTCGACAATCAGACAGTAGACGGACAGACTTGTATTCATTTTCTGGTCAGATTGTAAATATCGCTTTTATGAACATTTTAGACAGCTATGGGTTGATCCCATAGCTGTCTTTTTTGTTGGCGATGATCTCTTTCATATATACACATGCAGTATTTTTATCACTTTCTTCCCTGTTGTTTATGATTTTATGTTGCACAGCCCGTCAATATCTAACATTTTCAGGTGTATCCCCCATTATTCGTTAATTTTTTCTGTATTCACCTACACATCCTTAATTTTATTCTTTACTTATTATATATAAATGGTATAATCAAAAGGATTATTTTTCCTATTAAATGGAACTTAATGAGAAATTTTTGACAGGAGATGTAAAAGTGAAAGATACTATCGAAATCAGATGGCACGGACGTGGTGGTCAGGGTGCCAAGACTGCTGCCCTGCTCCTCGCAGATGTGGCATTCAAAACAGGTAAATATGTTCAGGGATTCCCTGAGTATGGTCCAGAGAGAATGGGCGCACCTATCACTGCTTACAACAGGATCAGCAGTGAACCTATCAGAGTACATTCCAACATTTACGAGCCACAGTATGTGGTTGTTGTAGACGAATCTCTGATCGAACCTGTACATGTGACTGCAGGTCTCGCCGAGGATGGCGCCATCATTATAAATACACCTAAGACTCCGGACGAGGTCCGTCCACTGCTCAAGGGTTACAAGGGCAGGGTATACACACTTGATGCCAAGGAGATCTCTCTGAAGACTCTCGGCAAGAATTTCCCTAACTCTCCTATGCTTGCAGCCATCGTTGCTGTCAGTGGAATCATGGAGGAGGGACCTTTCCTCGAAGATATGAGACAGTCATATCAGCACAAATTTGCCAAGAAACCAGAGGTTATCGAAGGCAACATGGAAGCATTAAAGCTCGCCTTCAGGGAGGTAATGAAGTAATGAGAACAGATATAAGCAAGATACATGACAATAGCAAATGGACAGAGCTCACACCTGGAAACCACGTATACGGCGGTGGCACATCCAAGGCATTTAACACAGGTGAGTGGAGGACTTCAACCCCTGTCCTAGACGAGAGCAAATGCGTACACTGTCTTCTGTGCGCACCTGTCTGTCCGGATTCATGCATTCCGGTCGTATCAGGCAAGCGTCTCGCATTTGACCTGGAGCACTGCAAGGGCTGCGGTATATGCGCATACCAGTGCAAATTCGGAGCAATCACTATGAAGGAGGGCAAATAAATGGCTATAAGAGAACGTCTTTCAGGAAATGAGGCTGTGGCACATGCTATAAAGCAGATCAATCCGGATGTTATGCCTGCATTTCCTATAACACCTTCAACTGAGATACCTCAGTTCGTTTCAACATTTATCTCCAATGGAGAGATCGATACAGAATTTATACCGGTAGAGAGTGAGCACAGTGCCATGAGTGCAGCGATCGGCGCAGAGGCTGCCGGCTGCCGTACACTCACAGCCACATCATCATGTGGTATGGCTCTCATGTGGGAGGAGCTCTACGTGGCAGCGTCCAATCGTCTTCCACTTGCCCTCGCACTTGTAAACAGAGCACTCTCCGGTCCTATCAACATCAACTGTGACCACTCAGACAGTATGGGCGCACGTGATACAGGCTGGCTTCAGATATACGCAGAGAACAACCAGGAGGCATATGACAACTTTGTTCAGGCATACAGAATATCTGAGCACAAGGATGTCAGACTTCCTATCATGATATGTCAGGATGGTTTCATCACAAGCCATGCCGTTGAAAACATCACCCTCATCGAGGATGATCTCGTAAAGAAGTTTGTAGGTGAATACACCCCTGAGCAGTATCTGTTAAATCCTGAGATGCCTATGGCTGTCGGTCCTTACGCCACATCTCCTTACTATATGGAGACTAAGATGGCTCAGAACACTGCCATGAAGAATGCAAAGCAGGTTATTCTTGACGTTGCAAAGGAATTCGAGGAGATGACAGGCCGTCACTACGGATTCTTTGAGGAGTACAGACTTGACGACGCTGACTACGCCATCGTTATGATCGGTTCTGCTGCCGGAACAACAAAGGAAGCTATAGATGAACTGAGAAACGAAGGCAAGAAGGTCGGGCTTCTTAAGATTAGAGTGTTCAGACCATTCCCTGGTGAGGAGATTGCAAAGGCTCTCGCCCACACCAAGGCTGTGGCAATCCTTGACAGATCGGAAGGATTCAGAGCAGGCGGCGGACCTCTCTCAGCAGAGGTTAAGGAGCACCTGTATGACATTCAGGCAACCACAAGGGCTGTCAGCTACATCTACGGTCTCGGCGGTCGTGACTACACTGTGGAGAGCGCAAAAGGCGTATTTGCACAGCTTGAGGACATGATCGAGAACGATGCTGAGATCCCTCAGTATCAGTACATAGGACTTAGACAGTAGGAGGTAAGATGAAATGGCATATAATTTTAAAGAAGTAATGAACAAGCCTGAGCGTCTTGCTCCAGGTCATAGAATGTGTGCAGGCTGCGGTGGTACTATCACTGTCAGAACTGTACTCCGCGCCCTTCACGAGGGCGACAAGGCGGTCATCGGTAACGCCACAGGATGTCTTGAGGTTTCAACCTTCATGTATCCTTACACAGCATACGAGGACAGCTACATACACAATGCATTTGAGAACGCAGGCGCTACCCTCTCCGGTGTTGAGACAGCGTACAACGTTCTGAAGAAAAAAGGCAAGATAGATGACACATACAAATTCATCACATTTGGCGGTGATGGCGGAACTTATGACATCGGACTTCAGTCACTGTCAGGTGCCATGGAACGTGGACATGACATGGTATATGTGTGCTATGACAACGGAGCATACATGAACACCGGTATCCAGCGTTCATCAGCTACTCCTATGTATGCTGACACAACAACCACACCAGTAGGCTCACAGTCAAATGGTAAGATGCAGAACAGAAAGGATCTCGCCCAGGTCATGGCTGCACACGACATCCCATATGTTGGACAGTCTACTCTTCTCGGCAACATGCGTGACCTCTACGAGAAGGCTGAGAAGGCTATCTACACACCTGGCGCAGCTTTCCTCAACGTCATGTCTCCATGTCCTAGAGGATGGAGATACCCTACAGAGAAGATCATGGACATCTGCAAGCTGGCAGTCGAGACATGTTACTGGCCTCTGTTCGAGGTTATCGAGGGCAAATGGATCCTCTCCTACTCTCCTAAGAAGAAGCTTCCTATCGAGGACTTCCTGAGAACGCAGGGCAGGTTCAAGCACCTGTTCAAGCCTGAGAACGAGCACCTCCTCGTTCAGTATCAGCAGGAGGTTGACCGTCGTTGGGAGGATCTGCTGTATAGATGTTCTAAGAATTAAGTTGTATGACGGACGAAAGAAAGCCCACCCGGGGTATATAATCGATCACGTTTGTCTTCCTTCGTTTCAGCTTGTTTCTATCTGCATGCGGCTACGCACGCGATAAGGGCGTTGCGCGCTTCGCCTTAGCAAGAAGCGCTGAAACTCAGTCGACTGCACTACCGATCGCTATATATACCCCGGGGGGCTTTCTTTCTGTTCTTGTTTTAATATAAAATAATTCTTTATACAACTAATTCTCTTACTTTTATTTGTCTGCAAATTCTTAGTGTACCTAATCTTTTTCTTTAATTATTGACCATCGTCAATTTGCTTATCTGAATGGCACTTCGTATAAGTCTTCGATGGTGTATGTGCTGCCCTCGCATTTTGATGTTTTTTGAAACAGCAGACTCTCTACCTGATCTACGTCCAATATTCGGTCTGTCGAAAATAGAATCTGATATGTTCCATTTTTTAATAAACTGCCGGTTCCGGCATCTGTAATATGCGTGAGGATAGTTCCATCTTTTAATTTTACGCCTGAAAGAACTGCATATAACTCGTCATTCTTTATATGTTTTGCATTACTTATGTCAATTACCGCTCTAATTGAAATTGGGGAAATTTCGCATTCTGTGACTACCGCTCCTGTATTTTCAAGAACTGTATGGACCTTTCGGATCACGGATGTACTGTCTCCGCTAAGCGTCCATTCAAATTTCCATGTTCCTCCGTTCTCAGTCTGTATTCCCAGGCTATCATCATACACTCCCAGATTTCCCAGTTCTATCGATATCTTTTTGCCACCTAGAAATCCTTTTGTTCCTTCTGAATCCAAAAGAATGTGATACTCCATACTGCCATCTTCAAGCTCATAGTTCTGTATCAGTTCGCCATCTCTTGTTGCTACCTTACCGGTTTCATTAAGAACCTTCTCCGCATAAAAGCTGCTAAAGCTCCCTATTGCTTTTCCATTTAAGGTACAGGTATGTATGCCAAATCCGGGAGTCTGTCCATCCTCTATGGCAAAGCCTTCAACCTTAAGCGCCACATAGGCAAAGTAATTATCCACTATGGTCTGTGCCACGGATATCGTTACTCCATCTTGTGTAACTGCATTTACATCGGAGTCTTCCCCCGGAAAACTCGCCAGTCCGGACTGTTCATATTTTTCTGTGTCTCCCGATGATATCTGGTATTTGTCTCTTATTCCATCGCTCCATCTGTGATATAATGCGCTGGCGCCAACGCCTACCGTACCCAGTGAGATAACACACACTATGATTATTACCGCAGCTTTACTATATACTGATATGTGCAGCCTTTTCCCTGATTTTACTTTCATCTCTTTATGTATATTATTCATATCCACTCCTTTCAAATCCACAATCATCTCCTTTGTTGCTTCCTTGAAGAAATCCTTTTCGTTCATAATCGCACCTCCATTCCTGACACGCCCTTTGATATCATATCCAATTTATGCATCATCTCAATGAATCCCTTATTAATTTTCTTGTCCGGAATAACCTGTTCTTCACGGTCTGTGGTTTCATGTGCAGCAGTCCGGATATCTCTGTTACAGAAAGTTCCATTGAGTAATACAGATAAAAAATCTTCTGTACACAGTCTGGCTGCCGTTTCAATATCTCTTTAACATCATGTAGCATTTCCTCCCTGTAAAAATCATCCTCCACACTGCTCTCCTCTTCATAAACGCTTTGTTCATTCAGTTCAGATTCAGCCGATATATCTATCGATGTCCGGTTTGCTATTCTGTCCCAGAATGAATAATATGATGAAAGTTTCTTTTTGCAAAGCGAGATCAGAAATGGTTCCTCATCCCTGACATAAGCTATCCCTTTCTTCTGTAATATTCTAAAATACTCCATATACACTTCCTGCAGTACATCGTTTACATCATCGAAACTTTTACATCTTGAAATCAGGAACAGTGTCACACTGCGTTTGGTTTTTTCATAGATTTCTTCAAAATGCTCTTTTACATTGCTGCTATGCTGACCGGTCAAATCTCTTACCTCCTTTCACTAAAGTAGTGGGATTACTGTCAAAAACGGTTTCATAATATATTATTTTTTTGCACAAATAAGGGCTATCCAGTCTTCATTGAATAGCCCCATAACTTTATCACAGATAATATATATTATATTATAGTCTTTCACTTTTTAAAAACAATCTCGACTATAAAGTTCCCATCTTGGATAGTTATCTCTCCTGTAAGGTCTGACAACCCCATTATCTTTCTGACTATCGAAAGTCCAAGTCCATTTCCAGTGTGTCCTGTTCTCGCTGTGTTTCCTTTCTTTAACGGTTCCCAGAGTTCTGACGGCTCACAGTCTATAGCACAAGCCATTTTATTTGAAAATACGATCTGGTCATCGTCTATCTCAATGCTCGCATGGCTGTCATCAGCGGCATATTTTGCCATATTCATCACAAGATTATCAATAAGCAGCTCAATAAGTCGTAAATCCGCCTGAATGACTGCATGTCCTTTTACCTCACACTCTATATTTCTGTTTTCAAAATCCACCATATATCTGTCTGTCACCTGACTTACTAACTTATCCAATTCCACGTTTTCTTTTTTTATAGTCATGGTGTTTTCAAGTCTCATATACGACAGCATTCCTGTTATCATCTCATTTATATATGCTACATTGTCCAAAATGGAATCTGTGTAATGTCTGGACTCGGAATCCTTTGCTATCTGCTGCAGATTTTCCGCATATCCCGATATAGCTGTGACCGGACCTCTGACATCATGAGCAATGGCTGCTATCAGGTTTCTGCGGCTCTCGTCAGCTATTATCTCTTTTTTCTTTTTTCTGTATGATATCATAAGTACTACCACACAGCAGATAAAAAACATTGGAGATACATACATAAGAATTTTTAGCAACTTCATATCCGGATCTGTAAACGGATTCTCATACATTGCTGATACAACGTAATAATCATTTTCTCCTACTGTCAGCGTTCTCCCTCTGTAGAAGTAGCCTCTCCACAAGATACTTTCTTCGTGATCGGTGGCATTATTCATACCCTCCCGTTCAAATACGCTGTCAAGATACTCTCTGGAACACTCATACTGTTTGTCAATATTCGCATAGTCTACATCGTCATATCCCATCGCAACATAGTCACGGTATACCTCCTCAGCAGATCTTACATCCTCATATATATATTCATCTGACTTCACTTTCACAGCGGTTATTCCTTCATCCGTGGATGCCCATTCGTAGGTTATTCCATTTTCCACAAATGTATCACCAGGCTTTATATCTTCCTCCCGGTCTGTCAATGAGCTATCCTGTGCCACCTCTGATTCTGGCACATTTTCCGTCATTTCACCATCAGCTCCAGACATATCATCCGCCTGCTCTTCATCTTCAAAATCTGTTTCATCCTCAAACTTTGCATCATAGCCCGACAGCTCCACACCATTGTCGTATCTGTACACCTTCGATACAAAACCCGGTGTATTACATTTGGCAAGTATATCTTCTATGTCTTCACGTATTTGCTGATCACCCTCACCACTTTTTATCAATCGGTACATTCCATTACACACAGAACTCACATTGCTGTCAAATTCTGACCTCTGATTATAATTTACTATAATCAATAATCCTAGTGCTGCTATGGTCATCAGCATAACCATAACTACAGCAACCAGAAGACCCTGCCAAAGTTTTCGCCTCACTATACGCTTAAGCTCACGTCTTACTGCCGATGTATATTTCTTATTGTTATTCTTTTTATCAGTCATATCGTTTTTCTCCCTTTTTACATTCTAATCCAGGCTTTCTAATACAGACATTTTTATCATCATTTCTTGCCTGATATAAATTATATTTCTTTCACCTGATACCCCTTGCCTATCACAGTCTTTATCTGCTTTCCTGCACTGCCTATACCTGCCCGGAGCTTTCTTACATGATTATCCACGCATCTGTCGCTTCCTTCATAATCATAACCCCAGATATCAACGAGCAGTCTTTCTCTTGTGATAACCTTTCCCTTATTCTCAAGAAGTATCTTCAGAATAGCAAACTCCTTTGGTGCAAGATCGACCTCCACGCCATTTACCTTCGTCATATATCTTGACGGATTCATACTTATCGCTCCACATACCAGCTCTCCATTGCTGTCAGTCCCCTTGGATCTCTTGATAAGCGCCTTGCACTTGGCATACAGAGTTGCAAGTGAAAATGGTTTCACTATGTAGTCATCACAGCCCAGATCATAGCCCAGCATAATATCCCGTTCGGAATCTCTAGCCGTCAGAAATAATATTGGAACCATACTGTTCCTGCGCATCTCACGACACACCGCAAAGCCATCCATCCCTGGCAGCATGATATCAAGCAGCACAAGATCAAATGTCTCCATCATGAAACTGTCCAATCCGTCATCGCCATTATACGCCACCTCGACATACATCTGACCTCCACTCTCTCTGACAAAGTAGTCATGTATGACCTCACTTATGTGTATATCATCCTCCACCAACAATATCTTGTTCAGAGCGAACATTTCCATTTTTGAAGTCTCCGAATTTTTTTCTGCATATGCGGCATTTATTGACGCCTCTATGTCATTTCTCTCCACATCATCACCTCCTTGACCTGCATATTAACAAACCGATATGACTTTCATATGTCCATTATAACAATTTACTACAAATATGTGCTATAGTGATATACATACATTACATGGAGGTAGAAAACCATTTGAATTGGACCGAAGGACTTATTAACGCAATTGATTATATTGAGACTCACCTTATTGACGGTGAAGTATTAGACCAAAATACAATAGCCAGGCAGGCTTACTCTTCTCCCGACAACTTCAGAAAAGTATTTCATCTAATCACAGGATATACTATAGGGGAATATATCAGAAACCGCCGGCTTTCCCTGGCTGGAGAAGAACTCATTTCATCCAACCGCACGGTGACTGACATTGCACTTGAATATGGATATGACACACCCGAAAGTTTCACGAAGGCTTTCACACGCTTTCATGGAAACTCTCCATCTTATGTTCGAAATAACAAGTCAGGCCTCCATAATTTCACCCGGATTGTATTAAGGGTCACAGCAGATGGGGGATCTATGCTCAACTACAGAATCGTTAAGATCAACAACATGTGTATTGCTGGTTATTCCAGGGTTTTCACAAGCCTCGATACCGCGAAAAATAATGTTCTGATTCCAAAGTTTACAAGAGAATGCTGCAGTCAAAGCTGGGATAAACTAATGGAAATTAAATCCAATAACGAAAAACCAAATAACTGCTTATTCGGTTACAGATCAAATGATTTTATAAATATTGATAAGTTCAATAATGAAATTTCATGCTTTAATTACACATTTGGACGAATGATCACAAAACAAGAAATTTCCGGATTAAATATATCCGATTATTCGATAACAAGCATTCCTGACGGCGAATGGATCTGTTTTGACTGTTCAGATACTACTCCTGCCGGGCAGCAGTCACTTTGGTATAAAATTTACACAGAATTTCTACCATTTTCTCATTATAACATAGTACCTGACGTAACCTTAGAGTGTAGCAATGTATCATTAGAAAAGGAACAAAATTACCTTCTCCTACAAATCCGTCCCGACAAAGTTTAACCATTGCTGACAGGTCATAATGCAACTCCTGTGATATTGTTTTTATAGTATTTCTCATTTATATGATAATTACTAAATACAAACAAAGGAGGCCTTTATGAAAAAGGAATTAACAATTTTGACCACATTCAGCATAGCCATTATATTAGTTGTCACCGGGTGTCAGCACTCGTCAGCATCTAAGAATGACTCTACTGTCACCCAATCGGTCACCAGCTATTCTTCATCCGAAGATACGACAATCGCAGAAGCAACAACGAACGAAACCTCTGTCAAAGAAACCACAACTGAGGAGATTACAACAGAAGCGCCAACTCCAACAGGTTTACTTCCAGAGGAACGTGCCAGCATAACCATGGGAAAACTCTCTCCCGAACACATGTATTATAACGAGGTGACAACTCTTGATCCCGCCTGTGCAGACTATATCAATGAATTATCCATTTATGATGCTGAGATAGATGACACTTTTGTTGTCCATATATCTCTTCCACCTGATTATGACGAAGCAAGCACATATCCAATGGTTGTTATGACCGATGGAGTCTGGAGACTCAGTGATCACCCTGAACTCAGACCTCTTATGACATCTGGTCAGATACAGGATGTTATACTTGTCAGCATAGGATATCCAAACACTTACAATTATGATGTCATCAGGAAAAGAGATCTTCAGACTAACCCTGATTCATTCCTGCATTTTATTGTAGATAACCTGATTCCTTATCTGGAAGAAATATACTCTGTAACCCCTGAAAATATGACTCTCACAGGACATTCCCTTGGCGGATACTGGGCTTACTACGCTCTGTTTCATAATGACACTATAGGCAAAAATACATTTACAAATTATTATATTGGCAGCCCTTCCATGTGGGCAAATACTGGCGGCAAATTTATGTCTACGTATGAAGAAGAATATTACAACAGAACACAGACTCTGAATGCTAATGTCTATGTAACCGTAGGTGCAGATGAAGATAAAAATTTCATTTTTTCTATTGAAAATTTTTACAATGATTTACAAGAGAGAAACTATTCTGGCTTAAACCTAACCTACGAAAAAATAGAAGGCTATGACCATAACACAGTCTTTAAGCCTTCTATCAAAAATACTCTTCTTATGTTTTATAAAAAAGATTCCGAATAACTATCTGTAGAACCACCAGCACCCATATCTAGGCATGACTGCTCCAAGCTCACGGAGTGTCTTGCCTGATATGAGATCTGTATATATGTCAGCCTGCTCCTCAGGCATAGTCCAGATGAGCTGATCCATATTGCTGAAGTTGAAGAATGCCCTCAGCTCATGTCCTGCATATTCCCTCACTATACCAAGAACACTTGCACATCCTGTCTCTATGGTGTAGACATTTGCATTACATGAAAATACATCATGTGATGCCCTGATATCCTCCATGTGGCGCAGTGCGTCAAATATCTTCATAGCAACAGGATCCTTTTTCTCAACCTTGTCCCACGGGAAGTTTCCCCTGTGTAGGTATCTGCTATCCGCCCATTTGTCCGGATCATTCTTATACGTATAATCGTTGGTCTGACCTATCTCATCACCGCTGTACAGAACCGGGATTCCACTCTGTGCCAGCAGGTATCCGTGAAGCATGAGATCACAGGCAATAGCCTGGTCGATCTTGTCTGCATTTGCCTCGTACTGTCCAGCCTCAAGTCCTGACAGGGACGCTGTCGTTCCACACAGACGGGCATCTCCGAGTCTAGGATCATCGTTATAGAGCTCGCCTCTGGAATCACTGTTATATCCCTTTCCTGTGAAGTAATCATTCAGGAACTTCTTGTGTGCCACCTCATCTATACCGAACTGTGCCAGCCAGTCATAGTCCAGTCCCCATCCGATATCATCGTGGCATCTGAGGTAATTCAGGAACACATAATCCTTTGGAAGTGCACACACCTGATCCATCTGGCGCTTTAAAAGTCCCACATCCTTTGTGGCTATTGTGTTCCATGTAGACGCCATCGTGGTTACGTTGTAGAGCATATGGCACTCAGGCTTGTCAACTGTTCCAAAGTATGGAACTACCTTGGAAGGCTCCATAACGACCTCTCCGAGAAGGAGAACTCCAGGACATACTATCTCGCTGATTATCCTCATCATGCGCACAAGAGTATGAACCTGTGGCAGGTTACGGCAGTTTGTGCCTATCTGCTTCCATATATATGGAACTGCGTCAAGTCTTATGACGTCTATACCTCTATTTGCCATGTACAGCATGTTGCCTACCATGTCATTGAATACCATAGGATTTGCATAGTTCAGATCCCACTGGTATGGGTAAAATGTGGTCATGACCACCTGATTGCAGTCATTTATCCATGTGAAGTTACCAGGCGCCGTAGTTGGGAATACCTCAGGCACGGTCTCCTCGTAAATATTTGGAACAAACCAGTCATCATAGAAGAAATATCTGGATCTTGCGACAGGATCCCCATTTCTCGCTGCCCTTGCCCACTCATGATCCTCGCTTGTATGGTTCATCACAAAGTCCAGACAGCAGCTTATACCCTGTCTGTGACACTCTGCAGTGAGGTCCTCCAGATCCTCCATGGTTCCAAGCTCAGGCTTTACCTTCCTGAAATCCGCAACAGCATATCCGCCGTCATCCCTGCCCTTAGGGCTTTCCAGCAGTGGCATAAAATGAAGATAATTCACACCACATGACTTCACATATGGAAGCTTTTCTTTTACACCCTTCAGCGTTCCCGCGAATGCATTTGTGTACATCATCATACCCAGCAGATCATTCTGCTTATACCAGTCCGGATTCTTGACACGGCTTCTGTCCAGCTTCTTGAGATCAGCATTTCTCTCCTGATAATAACCATACAGAGAATCACACAGCCAGTCAAATGCCTCCATGTTATTATTGTACAGCTCACAATATAGCCACTTGAGCTCATCGTATCTCTCCTCAAATCTCTTAATATATTCTGCAGTTTTTTTCACTATTTTTGAAGCCGCCATTTATCTTTCTCCTTTTCCATATCTATCTTCACGGAGACGGAGGTACCTGTCCCCTTTTATGTTAACTTACGATTCTGTCAGCTATCAATGTTTCCACTTCGGATCTTTCCGGCATTACCTTGAGTGCGCCCTTGCGTGTTGTGATGATCGATGCTGCTGCATTTGCAAATGTGAGCATCTCCGTGAGTTTATCCTCGTCAAGATCATCAAGTCCATTGTCCAGTATGTAGTTCAGTACACAGGCGCAGAATGTATCACCGGCACCTGTAGTCTCTATGGTGTTCTCCTGTATGAATGGTTTCGCCTCTGCCATCACATCACCATAATATGCACGGCTGCCGTCCCTTCCCATCGAGAGAAGTATCAGAGGTATATTATATGTGTTCTGAAGGAGCTTTATGCCCTCATCGAAATCCTCTCTGCCTGTGAACCACTGTATCTCATTGTCCGATATCTTGAGTACATCGCACTGCTTCATGCCCCACTCTATCTGCTCATGAGCCTCATCCAGAGTCTTCCAGAGCGGTTCCCTAAGATTAGGATCAAATGTGATGATACATCCAGCCTCTTTCGCTGCTGCCACAGCCTTCTGCGTTGCAGCACGTGAAACCTCATATGTCAGAGACAGCGATCCAAAATGGAACAATCTGGTATCCTTTATAATACTCTCGTCCACCTCATCCGCGCTCAACATGATATCTGCCCCCGGATTTCTATAAAATGAGAAATCCCTGTCGCCATCCTCATATGTATGCACAAATGCAAGTGTGGTATGTACTTCACTGTCATACTTCAGATTGTCTGTATTGATTCCAGCGTCAGCAACCACTCCAGCCAGCATCTTTCCAAGAAAGTCGCCCCCAACTTTTCCCATAAATGCAGTCTTCTTTCCAAGTTTTTGCAGCATCGCCAGAACATTGCATGGCGCCCCACCAGGATTCGCCTCCATCATCATATTGCCCTGCCCACTGAGTCCATTCTGCGTAAAATCTATGAGCAGCTCTCCGAGTGCAACCACATCAAATCTCTTCATGATTCACATCCCCCTTATAATAAAAATATATATGTACCTGTTTATTTAACTGTATATCATCAGCAGTGCGTCCATGAAACATGTTTCACTGTGTATTTGTATTCTACAATTTATCATCGCTAGACGTCAAGATGATTTTTAAATATCTGTTATTTTTATTATATCAGACATGCGATTTTAGCATATGGTGATATCTATAATATTCTTGTATTTATGTAACACGAAGCCTTGTATATATTCACCACAGTTTCCTGCAATAGTATACTCAAGTTCATTGCTCACAAAAAAAACATCCCCAGATCATCTATAATCACAACCTGAGGATGTTCTCCTAAATCCGCATATATTCTCTTTCATATATCACTGTTTTGACAGATACCGCATTGTATTACAGTTTTGTCACATTGGCAGCCTGTGGACCTTTTTCTCCGTCCACGACCTCATACTCTACTGTGTCCCCCTCTTCAAGAGCTTTGAATCCTTCCATATTCAGTGCTGAGAAATGAACAAAAACATCTGTGCCGTCCTCATCACATATAAAGCCGTAGCCCTTCTTTGCATTGAACCATTTTACTTTTCCTGTCTTCATAATACTGTTTCCTCCTTAAAAACTACATGGATTCTTCAAAGCGTGCCACTCTCGCCCGCTTTTTATATACAAAAAGGGACACAGAACGATATTGTTCTGTGCCCCTTTGCACTTACACTGACATTATATGACCTGTTCATATATATTGCAAGTTTATTTTTTTCGTGACTTTATATCTTTCCTGATGTCATTAGCAACAACCGTCACTGACTTTTCCATATCAGCTATATCATCCTTAAACCTTTTTGATATCTCAGATGCATCTTTCTTCAGCTCAGCGTTCTTCTTCTCTGCATCTTTCTTCAGCTCTGATACCTCTTTCTCCGCGTCATTCTTTATCTGTTCTGCCTTCTTCTGTGCAGCTGCAGCCTTTTTCTTTGCAGCGTCCACACGCTTCTTTGCAGCAACCTTAGCCTTAGCCTCCTTCTTTTCAAGCTCAGGTGTCATGTCTGTGTAATCATACTCAAACACAACGGTGGAAAGCGGCGGAACTGTGATATCTATGCTGTATGGTGTTCTCGCATTCTTCTTGTCCATCGCCTTTACGGCTTTGATGTTCAGTCTGCCCTTACCGCCAAACTGTACATCATCTGAGTTCAGTATCTCCTTGTATGTGGTATAACAAGGAACCGGTATGCTGTAATCATCTCTCTCAACTGGTGTAAAGTTACATACGAACAGCAACTGTTTCTTCGGTGTTGAACCGCGCCTTACAAATGAGAGTATACTCATATCCGGATGGTCACAGTCTGTCCACTCAAATCCCATCGGATCAGTGTCATTTGCATACATCGCATCATTTGTATTATACAGTTTGTTGAGCGCCTTGACGTATCTCTCCATTCCCTGGTTAAGCGGATTGTCAAGAACAAACCAATCAAGACTTCTAGCCTCACTCCACTCCCTTGGCTGAGCAAATTCCTGTCCCATAAAGAGCAGTTTTTTGCCTGGATGTCCATACATAAATCCATAGGCCGTTCTGAGATTTGCAAACTTGTTCTCCTCGCTGCCCGGCATCTTTTCTATCATTGAACGCTTGAGATGAACGACCTCGTCATGGGATATGACAAGGACATAGTTCTCAGCATACGCATATGACAGACTGAATGTAAGCATATTCTGATTGTTCTGCCTGAAATAAGGATCCATCTGCATATACTCAAGGAAATCATTCATCCAACCCATGTTCCACTTGAACAGGAATCCGAGTCCGTCCATGGATGCCGGTGCCGTTACCCCTGCCCATGCTGTTGACTCCTCTGCTATGAGATATGCACCAGGATTTCTCTCCTCCATGATGCGGTTTATATTCTGCATGAGTGCGATAGCCTCAAGGTTTTCATTACCGCCGTGTTCATTTGGCAGCCACTGTCCGTCCTGCTTGCCATAATCGAGATACAGCATGGATGCTACAGCATCCACACGGAGTCCGTCTATGTGGAACTTCTCAACCCAGAACAGCGCATTTGCCGTGAGGAAATTGGCAACCTCATTCCTACCATAGTCAAATATATATGTACCCCAGTCAGGGTGCTCTCCTCGTCTTGGATCTGGATGCTCATAGAGAGGCATTCCATCGAATCTTCCAAGACCATGCGCATCTCTAGGGAAGTGTGCGGGTACCCAGTCAAGAATGACACTGATTCCCTTGCTGTGCATATAGTCAACAAAATACATAAAGTCCACCGCAGCTCCGTATCTACTGGTCGGTGCGTAATAATTGGTGACCTGATATCCCCATGAGCCATCAAATGGATATTCTGATATACCCATAAGCTCAATATGGGTGTAGCCCATCTCCTTCACATAATCTGCCACCATCGGTGCAAGTTCTCTATATGAATAGAAACCTGCATCATCGTCCTCAACCTTCTTGCGCCATGAGCCTAGATGCATCTCGTATATCGCCATCGGCATGCGCATTCTGTCAGTACGGCTGACTTTGTCTCTCTCTTTCATCCAGGATGAGTCCTTCCATTTGTAACTGCTTATATCAGCAACGACAGACGCGTTCTCCGGCCTCATCTGACACTGATTACCATACGGGTCAGCCTTGTATAATATCTCTCCGTACCTGGTCATGATCTGGTATTTGTATACCGCCCCTGGTTCAATGCCAGGAAGGAACAGCTCGTATATTCCCTCATTTGCCGTGATCTGCATAGGGTTTACATTTCCATCCCAGAGGTTGAAATCTCCGACCACACTGACACGTCTTGCGTGTGGTGCCCACACTGCAAAATATGTACCGCTGACACCATCTATCGTCATAGGATGCGCGCCCAGCTTCTCATATATATTGTAATGTCTGCCCTCCGCAAAAAGATATGTGTCAAAGTCTGTTATGAGTGATTCAAATGAATATGGATCTGCACTGTTCACAACCGTGCCATCCTCATATGTAGTTACAACATTGTACTTGTTACCATCATACTCCTTCTTCTCAAAGTATATCGCATACAGACCTTCGTTGGTCATGCGCTCCATATTGTGAACTTTCTTGCCGGTTCTGGATGTAACCTCTACTCTGATAGCCCCCGGCTTGTACACCACGATTATCTGGCCTTCTCCGTAATCGTGAATACCAAGCAAATGCTTTGGTGCATTGATCTTACTGGCTATAAGCTCATCATAGAGCACCCAGTTTATCCACTCCTCAATTCTTTTTCTCATACCTACCTCCATATTTTCCGGTCATATGCAGACTCTCCAATCCGCGTGACCGCATAAGTAACATTTATTTGAATTTATGTGGACGTGACTTTTTGTAGCTGATCACTCTCACGATGATCGTAACTGCCAGTCCCACAAATATCGTACCCATATAAACACACAGCACATTCACTCCAAGTCCCGACGGAATGATATCCGGCAGAACATCATGTCCGGGAAAAAGCACCGTAGGATCCCCGTCAAATATGAGTTTCTTCATACCATATAATATGCCATTTTTTGAAAGGAGCATCATAAGAAAGCTTATGATACCTGTTATAACTCCCGCTGCACCGCCCCACACGACGCACTCATAGAGTCTCCTTCTCCTTATCACCACAAAGCAGGCTATAAGTATGACGATCGATATAAACACACCGTTGCTTGCCTTTGACTTTATATCCCTAAGCTGGTCAAGACGTATCTCATTCTCCGTTGAAAGGTAGATGTTACCCTTTCTGTAGTCGTCATTCTCCGTACCATCCAGACCGTCACTTATTATGCTGTACTCTACCCACGCATCGAGATCTGATAGTTCTTCCGTCTGTCCAGTATTCATAACCGATGTTATCTTCCCATCTTTATAAGGCTTGTAGTTTACCTGCGAAACCTTTCTGACCATAAAGGAACACATGACCGCTGACGAAATGATAAGTATGACCAGCGACAGTGCCATTACCACTTGAAAAAATCTATATTTAGCCATTTGTACTTCTCTGTTTCCTGTTTATTTGCTTCTATAATAATACCATCTGAGTGTTTTGATGTAAAGGCGCGTAACAAAGTGTTTTGGGGTTTATGTGTCACTCACAAAGTCTGCAGTTTTACTTATATTTTTGGCATTTTTTGTTTAATTATACTTGACAAGATTTTGTGTTTCATCTATTATATGTGAGTATGTTTACATTGAATTGTCCGTGTCCGGTTTTAATGTAAAACCTTATTATATTTATTTAGAATTTATGGAGGTAAGAATTTTGGCTAATATCAAATCTGCAAAGAAGAGAATCAATGTTATCGAGAAGAAGACACTTAGAAACAAGATGATCAAGTCTAAGGTTAAGACTGTTATCAAGAAGGTTGAGGCTGCTATTGCTGCTGGTGATAAGGTTGCTGCACAGCAGGCACTTGTAGTTGCTACATCTGAGATCAACAAGGCTGCTTCAAAGGGCATCTACCACAAGAACAACGCTGCTCGTAAGGTGTCACGCCTTGCAGTTGCTGTAAACAAGATGGCTTAATCTTATACAGCATGATAACTAAGTAACTTTGACAGAGGATTAGATATATTAAACGGCTGCATATATTTGAACCAATCATAGTTATATAAAAAACAGCATCCCACAAGGATGCTGTTTTTTCATGCCCTTTTAAAGACCTCAAGGTCTTGTCATGAACCAACATGGTCTATGTTCCTGTCGTTACTGCCCTATTCACCTTCTATCTGCACAGTGAGTCCCCACGGACACATTCTGTTCGAATCTACAATTATCCACAAGACCGGAACTCCCTGACTCATCTCCTCGGCAGGCCATTCTGCATATCCATCAGTCAGGATGATTACCGCCCGCGGAAGTTTCTCATCCATATTGTCTGCCATATACTCAAATATGCTATCAAAATCCGTTCCGCCTCCACCCACAGGTTTTATGTCCATGAGCGAATCGACATCGTCAAATTCTACAGGCTCCGTGACCTGGAGGTCAAAAAAGCTCAGCATAGCCTTGAAGCTTGTGAACTGCATGACCGCGGACTTAAGTTCCGCGTATACAACTTCAAGAGCTTCATCTTCCACCGATGCACTGGTGTCAACCACAAACCATATATCCTCCACACTGTACGACTCTGTCTCATTAAATGCCGGAAGCAGAAATTCGCTGTCCGAGTATCTTCTATCCACCGGATTAAAGCTGTAATCATAATCATCACATGCAGTCTGTACAAAATCATGCAGAAGTTCCCGCCAGTTGACACGTCCAGCATCCGGCAGTTCTGCCGCCAGTCTCCTGATCTCCATCGGCATTCCTGCAAGACCTGACTCTCCCGCATCATCTATCGCCTGTCTGAGGATCCTGTTGAGCTCATCTACAAGCTCCTGATCTACCTTTATCTGTCCCCACAGATCGTGCCGATCAAGTGGCTGGTTCTTGTTCTCCTTATTTGCCTGAGCTGCAGGCTGCATTGAACTCTCATCTCCTCCGGGCAAAGACATTCCTCTGACCAGTAGCATGTCATATATATCCTCTGCACTGTACAGGTATCCCTCCTTGCCATCGGGAGCCTTGTGCATAACTTCACAGCCGTCAACCGCAAATGATGTGACACCCATGCTTTTCATAATATCTGAATTCACGACTATGTCTGCCGCAACATTGTATATCTCACTTATTTTATCCGCCCCCCTTATGCAGTGTCTCAGTACATTGTGCATAACCTCATGCATCATCACAAACTGAAGCTCCTCACTGCTCAGTCTGAGGACGAACTGCGGGTCAAATATAAGCCGCCTCATATCAGTTGCAGCCGTACCACAATCCGCAAGAGCAACTCTGAGGTTCATCAGTATTGATCCATAAAATGGATACAACATGACTATTTCGCTACGGGCTGCACTTATCGCCTCTATAACCTTTCTACGCTCCATATACCCTCCTTAGAATTTACACTGATCAAGAAGTTTTCTGTTGTTCCTCACAAAATCGTCTGACTTCTTTATCCATGAGATAAATGCCTCCGCATTCACGAGCATATCGCGAAGTCCTTCTATCTGAAGTATATTCCTGTATGTACACACGATGTAATCCTTCGGAAATCCATTTACAAATCTGCACATATTATCAAGTTCTGTGAGTGACAGTGATCTGTCTCCATCCATTTTATATGCAGATACAGCATACGAAATTATCCCGCTGATCAAGGCAAAGAGAACATCCGGAGCTCCCGGATATGCTACCTTCCGTCCAGCGAATATATCCTCGATCTTTGGGAGCTTGCTGTATACCTTGCACCAGGCTATAAACTCGGCGGCATCCCCCTCCCCTATATTTGCCTTTATCAGTCTGCTGTATGGACCTGGATCCACTGTCTCTCCAACCGCATTCAGAACATTGCTGACCGCCATCCAGCTTCTCGGTGTCGGGTATGCAAGCACATCCAATCCTACCTCGGCCCTGCAAAGCTTTGAGGAATCATAGGACAGATATCCCAGAATGAGTGGATTTACCCCATGGTTGAGCGCGTATCTCATCCACGATCCCGCACTTACCTTTATCTGAAAATGCATGAGTCTGTTTGCCAGGGCATTTGGCATGCGGTATGCCACTGAGCGGTCTGTCGTTCTGTTTCCTGCTGCAATAACTATCGTGTTATCTGGAAGTCTGTGCTCTCCAACTGAGCGATTGAGGGTTATCTGGTATGCAGCCGCCTGAACCGATGGAGGGGCCGCCGTCAGCTCATCAAGGAACAGCACGTTGATCACATCATCCGACGCATCCATATCAAATATTCTCGGCATCAGCCAGTCAGTAAATCTGCGCTGGGCATCTGCCACCGGAACGCCTCTGAGATCAACTGGAGAAAAGAGCAGAAGCCTTACATCAGTGACATTCACCCTCTTGTCCGTAGCCGTTCCAAGCCTGTCTGCAAATTCTCTGACTCCATCACTCTTTCCAACACCCGGAGGCCCCCACAGCATGGCCGCAGGGATCATATTTATCGGGTATCCGGCTTTTATCGTCGGAACATACACCCTTGTCATTTCCTCCACAAAATCATCCACCGAAACCGATGGTATGTTCATATTGATATCATTACTCATACCGCAATGTCTCCTTTCAATGTCTTATCAATATCTGCAAGCTCCGAGGCGAGCCTGTCGACTTCCACATCATACTCATTTCCTCTCTGTATCTCAGGCTGTGCCATCTCTATCTGTTTTATAAACTGCTCACGCTCATTGATCGCCCTCTCCCTTTCCTGAGGCAGATGCTCCAGCACATTGTCTATCCTCTTTGAACAGCCAACTCCACGTCCGCCAGCCATCTTCACCTCATAGGAATTGCCACTTCCGCTCCTTAGCAGCACATATGGCTTAGCCGGATCCATCTTCTTCGGAAGCATCACGTCAAACCCCTGATAGTTTTCAAAAAAGCGGTCATACTCAGCAAATGAATTATTCTCCAGTGCGTACATAAGATCATCACCAAACATGGAACGATCATCTTTTGTAACCGGATGCTTATTTATATGATAGTACCCTGCATCGTACTCCATAGCTTTTATGCGTCTCTGTATTGCCCGAAGTCTTATCGGGGCCATGTCCAGCCAGTCCTGCTGACTGATAAGCTGCTTTCTCCTCTGTCTCTGATTGATGCGGGCACGCTCGAGACTGTTTGACACATCAACCCTCTGTCTTATCAAAGGATCACCTATGGCAAGTGCCTTTATCTCAGAATAATTGAGAACCGTATCCGCAGTGTCCGTCTCCTCCCTGTGAACTGCGGACATCGTACCCGACAGGAACTGGGCTATGAACTTCTGCTTGTTCTCAAGGATCTGCCATGTATAAGAATCAAAGCTTGATTCTGTGACATACCTGTATATGAACACCTCGCTGTTCAGGTTTCCCTGTCTGAGAATACGGCCCTGCCTCTGAACCATATCGGCCGGCCTCCATGGTTGATCCAGATGATGCACAGCGATCAGCCTCTCCTGGACATTTGCGCCGATGCCAAGCTTCATGGTTGAGCCGATCAGTATCCTTACCTTTCCATCGTTGAAGCTCTTCTCTATCTTTTTTCTCTGTGCGTCTGTCGCAGCATCATGGATATATGCAATGTCTGTATCCGGGATATTTCTTTTAATCAACTCTCCTCTCAGCTCATCGTATACATTAAATCCATTCCTCGGGGTGGATATATCACAGAACACGATCTGCGTTGTGTTCGGCTTCTCCCAATAAATACGAGCTACATTATCGGCGCAGCTTCCGCATTTGTTCTCAGTGTTATCACCTGTCTCATCAGGTCTGACAAGTCTAATGTCCAGAGCACACTTTCTTCCATCAACCGTGACTTTGAGAAGATTGTCCTCGCTCCTTCTTACTCTATGGGATCTTATAGCATCCGTCCGGTCTGCAAGATCGTTTATGTACCTCGTCTGCGCATCGGATTTGTGCACAAGTACATCATTGTAGCCATTGAAGTCCGGCAGCTTGAGTTCGCCCGCAGATACCTGATAGAAATCACACACTTCGCTGAACATCGCCATAAGTTCAGGCAGATTGTGAAACTTTGAAAATCTCGTGGTAAACCTGAAATTCTTGGAATCCACGTCAACCTCAAAACTGTGCTGCTGCTCGCAAAACGTGTTTACCCAGTCATTGAAATGGTCTATATGGCAAAGTTCCAGTTCCACCGGCTGGAGATATCTCTGAAGCACATACAGGTCGGCAAGTGAGTTGGTGATGGGCGTTCCAGTTGCAAATACCACGTGTCCCGAATCAAGGCTCTGTATATACTGGACCTTCTCAAGCATACTGTTTGCCTTCTTGGAGCCCTTGGCGTGCATGCCCACTATGTTGGTGACTCGTCCGTCTATTGTTATATTTTTATAATTATGCGCCTCATCCACCACCAGGATATCTATCCCCAGGTCGTCAAAGCAGGCTGTGTCCGAATCCTTGAAATTCTCCCTGTACTTCCTGTAAGCGTCGTTCAGCCTTTTAAGCTCAGCCTCAGCTCTTGACCTTTCTGCATACGTCCTGCACCGCCCTATATAACTCCTGTATGTTCTGAGTCTGGCCTCCCATCTGGCAAATGAACACTCCTTGCTGAGTGTTATCATGTCAAATGATGAATACGCCATGATTATCACATCATATTCGCCCGACTTCATCTTGCCAAGTGTTCCCTTGCGTTTTGCGGGAGTGAAATCCTTATTTGGTGATACCGCCAGGACTCTGTCCGACGGATACAGCTGTCTATAGGTATCATTCATGGCTGAAAAAGTCGTATTTGGAACGACCATCACTGCTCTGTGCCCAAGTCCTATCCTTATGAGTTCATGCACACCTGCGCACATCTCCAGCGTTTTACCGCTTCCGACCTCATGTGCAAGCAGGGTGTTCTTCCCCAATATGATATGAGCGATCGCATTTTTCTGATGCGCATACGGAGTCATGACCGGTGCCATATCCGCCAGTTCAAGGAAGCTGCCGTCATATCTGCTGCAGGTATATCCGTATCTCTTCATGTAGATCTCCTGCAGTTCTGTCTCTCTCTGCGGATCTCCATGTACAAAATCCTGCCATGCACTGGCTATCAGTTTCTGCTTCTCCTGAGCCTCAAGAGTAGCGTCTCTGTTGAGCACTCTCATTTCTCCATCCCGCTCAGGATTTGGCACACTGTCATACACCGCCACAGGCTTTGCATTCAGCATCTTTTTTATGATGGAAAGCGCAGACATTCGATCGGTACCATAGGTGAAATTATTGTTGACATACGATATCGCATACGACTTTTCTATAGTCCACACTCCCCTGAAGTCATCATACTTCACATCCGGATCCACTATCATCCCCAGAAGCTCGCCGATGAACCGTTCGATGTATCTTGGAGGTACCCAGCTTGAGCCCAGATTTATATGGATATCCTGACCTGAGACCATATCAGGAAGCTCTTTCTGAAGCAGGATCACTGTGTCTTCCATCTCCTTGACAGATTTCAGTAACATACGCGCTGACTCCAATTTCTTATAGAGGTTGCCCCGGAGCAGCTGCTGTCTTGACACCCAGGATACCGATGTGTCTTTGGACGTTTTATATCTGTCAGGATCAACCCATATCGCCTTGCCCGAAAGTCTGTCTGTTATATTTTTCTCAGATGCCCCCGTGACAGCTGACATGTAATCCAGATCGACGTACCCTTTGTTCCTCATTGACATGACAAAAGAATCCTCTATGCTGACCACTTCATCTGCTTCACCAGTCTCAGGCTCTCCTGTCTGGTCAAATTCGTACAGCATACCCATATCTTCTGCTGTATCCCACACATTTTCTTTATCCATATCGTCAACCTCCATCCTGTTAAACATCAGTCCATTCGAAGCCACCTTGTTCACTTACTTATAATATTAACGGCATCTGTCTATTTTAAAAGTAAACCTGTGGTATATAATGCACTGTTTCCAATTCAAAACTCTGCTTATACTGACAGCATAACATAGCCTATGCGGCAATTTTTTCACATGGGGGGATTGCAAAAAAATAAGCCTGCAAAATGTATATCGCACATTTCACAGACTTATTGCAAATATTCGACGATTTATAAAAATATCATAATAACTACATCTCACAGAGTTCCACTATCATTACCTCAAGCGCCGCCGCGTCCATAACCTGACCGGTCTTTAATTTGTAATCCATATCATTGCACTTCTCTACTATCCCCTTTAACTGTTCCACCGTATACGGCCTGCACTGCGCCTTATAGTTTTTTACTGCCCATACTGGTCCCGAGGTTAACTTTGCCAGCGATGCATCCTGAGCGCCCTCAGCCATAGCCATCTTCACAAGAAGCAGCTTGTTATATTGTCTCATGATACATGAATTGATCATTATCGGTGCCTCTTTGTTTTCCAGGAGATCATGATACATTCTTGCAGCCTTTTCTTTCTGCTTCGCTATGATAAGATCTATCATCTGATACACTTTACTCTCAGCGTCCTGGCTACAGAGAAGATCCACGTCATATTCACTCACCTGCTTCGTATCCCCGGCATAACTTATCATCTTATCAACTTCGTTCTTGATACAGTTCATGTCCATCTTGGCTGATTCTATTATCCTGTATATCGCCGTATCGGTTGTTGCCACCTCCGCGTCACGAAAGATCGACTTTACCCACGTCACCATCATCTTCTCATCTGGAGTTACAAATTCCAAAGCCTCTCCGTTCTTGTCAACTTCCTTATACAGCTTATATCTGGTGTCGACATCCATCTCCACAAATATGACCACGGATGTATTTTCTATATTAATAAGCTTTTTCGCAAACTCCTCATTACTGCTCTTGAAGAGACCACTGTTTTCTACGAGGACCACTCTCCTGTCTGCAAAAAATGGCATCTCATTGCTAAAGTCTATGATTTCCTGCGTATTTACCCCATTTCCTGCAAATTTCATAAAATTCAGATTATCATCTTTATCCGTAAGTGCGCCAAGAAGCTTATCCCTGTATTGATTTACCAAGTATCTCTCCTTGCCATACAGAAGATAGATCTTTGCAAATTCTCCGGACTTTATATTCTGATTTATGACCGCCATGGCGTTCTTCTTCTCTTTTTTCTTGGTTGCAGCCATACTTTTTCTCCTCCACACTCCTGGTTATTACCCGCTGATACCAGTTTAAATCGATATTCAGGTTGCTATTTGCATGTCAGCAGACTTGTATCTGACATTATTTTTGATGTCTATTCAACATTTTTAGCACAATCTGACCTCTTTTTATATTCACATATTGATTATTTCTATAATGTCACTTTAGTTTTATAATCACCTACAGATTGTGAATTTATGAATATTCACCTAATTTATGCAGATTCAATGCAAATCTAATTATAACGGAGGTTCAACATGGAAACAACAGAAAGATATAAGTTAAATAAGGAACTTGCCCAGATGCTCAAGGGTGGCGTTATCATGGACGTTACAACACCTGAACAGGCTAAGATCGCAGAGGCTGCCGGCGCATGTGCAGTTATGGCTCTTGAGAGAATACCAGCTGACATCAGAGCAGCAGGCGGAGTATCACGTATGAGTGATCCTCAGATGATCAAGGGAATCCAGAACGCTGTATCAATACCAGTTATGGCTAAGTGCCGTATCGGACATTTTGCAGAGGCTCAGATCCTTCAGGCCATCGAGATCGATTACATCGATGAGAGCGAGGTTCTCTCACCAGCTGATGATGTATATCATATCGACAAGAGACAGTTCAAGGTGCCATTTGTTTGTGGTGCAAAGGATCTCGGTGAGGCTCTCAGAAGAATCAATGAGGGTGCATCAATGATCAGAACAAAGGGCGAGCCTGGTACAGGTGATATCGTTCAGGCCGTAAGACATATGAGAAAGATGAACAGCCAGATAGCCGAGATCGTGAGCATGAGAACCGATGAGCTGTATGAAGCAGCAAAGAAACTTGAGGTTCCTTATGACCTTGTTCAGTATGTACACGAGAATCATCGTCTTCCAGTTGTAAACTTCGCAGCCGGCGGTGTTGCAACTCCAGCAGATGCAGCCCTTATGATGCAGCTCGGTGCTGAGGGTGTATTCGTAGGTTCTGGTATCTTCAAGTCTGGTGATCCTGCAAAGCGTGCTGCTGCCATCGTTCAGGCAACAACAAACTACAATGACGCAGATCTCGTAGCTAAGCTCTCAGAGGGACTTGGCGAGGCTATGGTTGGTATCAACGAGCAGGAGATCGCAATCCTCATGGCAGAAAGGGGTAAGTAGTATGCAGGTAGGTGTATTGGCAGTACAGGGAGCTTTCGCAGAGCATGAGCATGTACTTTCCGAGCTTGGTGTATCCTGCATCGAGCTGAGAAATGCTAAGGATCTTGAGAAGAAATACGATGCACTCATCCTCCCGGGAGGTGAGAGCACTGTTCAGGGAAAGCTCCTCAGAGACAGCGATATGTTCGATACGATAAAATCTCAGATCGAGGGTGGCATGCCGGTTCTTGCCACATGTGCGGGTCTGATTCTTCTGGCACAGCACATTGAAGGCGACGACACTGTACACCTTGGCACACTCCCTGTAACAGTAAAGAGAAATGCCTACGGCAGACAGCTTGGAAGCTTCCACACCGTGGCAGATCTCAAGGGTATCGGTGAGGTTCCTATGACTTTCATCCGCGCACCTTATGTGGCTGATGTCTCACCCGATGTTGATGTTCTTGCTACAGTTGATGACAAGATCGTGGCGGTCAAGTACGGCAAGCAGTTTGCCTTCTCATTCCACCCGGAACTTGACAGCGACTACAGCATTCACAAAGCATTTATAGAAAACATATAAAAGAATAAGCCTGGATCTAAGCGTTGAGGAAGTACCTCATTCTATGCTTGGATTCCGGCTTATTTTATTTCACTTATTTATATTATTCAAAAGATTATCTTTTTATCTGTCAGTATCGTTTACCTGTTTATTTCAGTTTATCAAGGCTTTCAAAATCTTTCATGCTCTCATGCTCTGGGTGCTTTGTGAGAGATTCCTCCTTCTCCTCTATCTTCTCAAGGAGCTCCTTGTACTCGTTGTCCTTGATATGATTACCTATGATCTCCGCCACGTCAGTGACAGTGACAAACGCAGATGAATCAATGGATCTTATTATACTCTTAAGCTCTCCTATCTCGAATCTCGTGAGAACACAATACAGCACTGTCTTATTGCCGCTTATCATGCCTTTTCCCTGCATGATAGTGACCGTTCTGCCAAGCTGCTTGTATATCTTGTCAGCTACCTCTCTGGCATCGTCAGTTATGATCATTGCAGCCTTCGCCTGCTCCAAGCCAGATTCCACCATATCAAGTACCTTTGAAGTTATAAAGTATGTAAGCAGACTGTACATGGCTCTGTCGAGTCCAAACAACATTCCTGCTATAGAGTATATAATGAGATTCATCCCAAGTACCAGCCTTCCAACCGGCCAGTCTTTCTTCTTGTTCAGCATTATCGCCACGGTCTCTGTGCCGTCCAGACATCCGCCAAACTTGATTATGATTCCAACTCCAAGTCCAAGAATCACACCACCAAAGCATACAGCCAGTATCGTTTCCGATGTTGCATTCTCAAGAGGTTTAAATATCTCTACAAACACTGAAAAAACAATCATAGAATAGCCAGCCTTAACTATAAACATTTTTCCAAGCTGTCTCGATCCGATAATAAGAAATGGAACATTTAAAACGATCGTAAGAATACTGAGAGATATTCCCGTGAGGTTATTGATCATGATACCGATACCGATAACTCCTCCATCAAGAATCGTGTTAGGAACAAGGAATTCTTCGATAGCAAATGCAGCTATCACCGCTCCAAGGGTCAGCATTACAAATTCCAGCAGCAAATTTAGTCTTTTTGTCATACCAATCATCCTTTCTTTTTGTTCGTCTGCACTACATGGACTCATCTGTATTGTTCTAGTTTCAAACCTCCCCGGTCAATCTTTACGCTGACCGCACCACATTCTATAGTGCTCTTTACACCTGCTCCGTGAGCTTCCAACCTGTCTAATGTCTCCGCGTGAGGATGCCCGTAACGGTTATCCGCCCCCGCAGATATAACCGCGAATTCAGGCGAGACGGCATTCAGGAAATCAACGCAACTTGAATAACGGCTTCCATGATGCCCCACCTTTAACACATCAGCCCTCACATCAGCATGTTCATCTAGCAAATACCTTTCTCCAGCTTCACCTAGATCCCCAGTGAATAACATCCTGTGTGACTGGTAATCCAGTCTTATGACCGCAGAAAGCTCATTTATATCATTTATACCAGTTTCTGGACCAGGATACAAGAAACTTAGCGATATCTTAGCCATATCTCTACCCAAAAGTTTATCCACACCTCCAGCAGACACCTCCATGGCATCTCCTTTTTTCATATACAGAATATTTACACCTGCATTTACCGCCGCTTCCTTAAGCTCCTCAAAGTCATCCTGCATGCCGTAAAGCGGAAGCACTATGTTCTCTATGATTATTCCGGTATTTTCCGTCTGGAGTATATATTTCAGTCCTGATATGTGGTCACTATCCGCATGAGTCACAAATGCGTAATCTATATGGGCGGCCCCGTAATACCTGAGAACCGGGACTATAACGTATTCACCAACCTGGCTGTTGTCCGATGAACCGCCATCTATCAGGATGTTGACGCCTTTCCCCGATCTTATGAGAATCCCATCCCCCTGACCGACATCCATATACACAACGCGGAAATTCCTGTCATATGCCATGTACTCATAAGTCACACAGGTCACGGCGAAAAATACCGCCAGCACCGCAGCTCTCCTGACAGTAGGCCTCTCAATATTTTTCTGTCTGATCCTGCACAATAACCACAGCACTACAACAAGAGTCACATAATATACCGCAACCATCTCCACTGATACATGTCCTACATTTACACTGTATTCTGGCAATTTGCACATAAGTTCGCAAAGCGCCCGGTACGCCGCCAATATATACCGTACCGGCATCGCAAGAAACTGTGCGGTCACAGAGGCAAATCCCCAGACCCCCGGCATCATGCCGAAAAATATTGCCGCCATTGAACAGAATATCAACACGGATACAAACGGCACCACCACCATGTTCAATACAACGGAATACAATGGAAACTGATAAAAATAGTAGACCACCAGAGGTGTTGTCGTCAAAGTTACAGACACATTGATCCGGAGTGCGGAGAGTCTGCCCCCATGTCCCACTATCTTTTCCAACATAGGATCTACGACCGCTATCCCAAGTACCGCTGCAAAGGATAACTGAAATCCCGCATCCATGACTATGTACGGATCTGCCACAGCCTGTATAACACAGGCAATCCCGGCTGAAGTCATCATATCAGGGCTTCTGCCCTTTATCTTCGCCGCGACCACTACAGTCATCATGATGACCGCCCGGCACGTAGAGCTGGCTAGCCCTGTCATCATACCATACAGCACTATCACACATACCGAGACTATCCCCGGCATCACATTTGAACCGCTTATCCTCCTCAGCAGCTTAAACAATGTCATTCCTATTATCGCTATGTGGACACCGGATATTGCCAATATATGCGCTATTCCGTTAAGCTGGAAAAGTCTCTTTGTATCCCGGTCTATACCACTCTTTTCTCCAAGAAGCATAGCACGCATAACTGATGCATCCCTGACTGCCAAGTATCTGTCCAGTGTCTCACCTGCCTTTAGCCTGAAGCTATAAAGGAACTGCCTTATGGTGCTGTACCCACTTCCCCTTTCTGTGATGACGGCATCCCTGCATATCATATATATTCCCTTATATGCATAATATGAACGTGCATCAAATTCACCGGGATTTGATGCAATGTCCGGTCTCTCCATTCTGCCGTAAACCGCAATCTGCTGCCCCATCTTTATGTCATCCACATTATCCATATACAGGATCAGTTTTGTACCAATGCGCTGATTATCCATGCTCTCTGTCTTTACGTATACCTGATAGCCTTTGTTGGCATTTCTAACGTCATAAACACTACATACAACACGGCACCTGTCTATCTCCATAATCTCATCGGCAAGCTGTCCCTGTCTGTCTACAGATCTTATGTTCATAAATCCTAAGAGTGTAACCAGTAGAAATATGTTTCCTGTCAATAGCCTTCTGTATATCGGATCACGAAAAAAAGACATGGCTGTACCGGCTCTGTCAGTACAAACTGACAAAACCAGCGCAGCCATTATCATCAGACCACTTACGATAACTGAATGTCCAGCTGCCACTGCATACGCCTCTCCAAGCGCAAAGCATACCGCTATCCAGAACAATGGTCTCTTTATGTTATTTTCCTCCTCACCGCACATAACCCTATCTAGTTACATACGAATAATCTCCTGTAAACTTTCTTTCCAGATCTATATCATTTAGCCTGTTTCCTGTGTTGTCAGGCCGAAGCTGAACTAAGTTCACATCATCAAGTTCGAGCAGTGAATCGACGATGGAATATACCAGGACATTGTCATCCACTCCTTCTTTTCCATTTACAAATGCATCGTTGAAGGTGACTGTACACAACCCGTCCTCAACACTTATGCTCTTCACCACTGTTTTGTTGTTAAGTGGTGTGACCGTTCCATCATAAGAGCTGCCAAGCCCTTTCATAACCTGTTCTGGAAGACTCTCTTTCTGTGAATAATCCAACGTGAGAGATTTCTCCACCAAAGCTGTCCCAGATGAATCCGGCATAAATATCCTTATCTCTTTTTCCGAATCAGTCATGTTGTCTATATCCGCAAATGATTCCAGCGTTAATTTATCCTTTACGACGTTGCTTTCATTGACTGTATCCACCATCTCATACACCACAATGTGTACCTGATCGATCTGACTCAGTGTCTTTACAAACGCCTCCTTGCTGAGCACTAGAGCATACGGATCAACATTCTCAAGATCAGCTTCAAATATGAGATTGACCGTTCCATACCCATCATATATATACCTCTGATAAGTCATTCCGGCAGGAACTGGTGTCCCAAACTTTGATGTACCTCCACCCTCAAGCAGGGCTTTCATGACCAGATCAACTGTATTCTCAGACGACAACTGCTGGTCAACATCCATTTTCTTCATGGAGATATCCGTCCATCCATCATTGATATAATAAATGTAAAAACCATCCTCCACAGAAGTTTTCTGATCTGTTATATTACTGGAATCACTGTCTGATCTGCATCCCCATATCACCAGCGTCAGCAACATAACCACAGCCGCCATGGCTATATTTTTTAAAATTTGTCTCATTTCAATCCTCTACTGTTCACCCAAAGGTACTCTAACTGTAAACGTTGTTCCTTTTCCAGGTTCACTATAAACATTTATTGTTCCTTTATGAAGAATAATGATGTTCTTCGTTATGGCTAGACCAAGTCCTGTTCCTCCAGTATCCCTGCTTCGCGCCTTATCCACCCTGTAGAAACGCTCAAATATATGATTGATGCAGTCTTCCGGTATTCCTACCCCCGAATCCGCAACTTTTATATAAAAGTTCTTGTGATCAGAATTCAGCGATACCTTTATCCATCCACCATCAACATTGTACTTTATACCGTTCTCTATCAGGTTTGATATAGCAAGCGTGAACTTCACCTTGTCTATGCTGGCGTGTATCTCTCCAAAACTCTCATATGACAGCTGTATACTTCTCTTGTCCGCCAGCGGACGCAGTCTCTTTAATATGAGATCCATGAATTCATCCATATCAACAGATTCCTTATTAAGGCTGTCTGGTCCCTTGTCCGTCTTGACCAGAGTAAGAAGATCGCTTATGATCTCAGCCTCCCGGTCTATCTCCTGGACTATATCCTCCATGAATTCCCTGTACATCTCGGCAGGAACATCGCTCTGTGTAAGAAGTGATTCTGACAACACCTTCATCGAAGTGATAGGAGTCTTCAGCTCATGCGACACATTTGAAACAAACTCCTGTCTCGATTCCTCCAGCAACTGTGCCTTGTTGAATATATTGTTGATATCCTTTGTCAGGGCCTTCATCTCACCAAACATGCCCGATGTATCCATCTGTTCGAGACTTCCACCTTTCATGCCCTCTATAATACCTCTTGTTCGGTTGACATCCCTCACAGACAGTTTGGCTATAAAGTACGCTGCAACCATGCCTAGTATAACCACAAGCGCAAACAGATACATGGAATTGTGTCTGAGTCCTGCACTGTAGTTGTCAAGCTCATCGATCTTAACAGCAAAGATTATGACTGCATCCGTATATCCCTCACTGTCGACCACCGGCATTATCTTCCTGTACACTCTGTCATACTGCTCCGATACCTCCGGTGTCTTGCCAGTCATGACCTGAAGCACTTCAGGATCCGCCATATATTTGCCTGTTTCTTTGTCATAGGAATCCACCACTACTCTGTACCCAGGATCTATGACAAGTATCCTTCCTGACAGAGAATAAGCCATGGTCTTTATATCTCCCACGGCTTCTCGCATATCTCCATCCGCATTGTAACTGTTGACTGCATATACCGCATAGTCCGCACATGAATCCACCCGTCTGTCAAATTCCCGTTCGTTTCTCGCATCAACAGACCTTATAACGACCTCAAGTCCGATATACACTAAAACGGCAACACATACGACCACCATCACTGAGATTATCAGTCTCTGGCTGACCGTAAACCGTCTGCCTTCATCACTCTTCTGGGAGGCTTTAGGCTGTTCATCCTTGGCCTTATCCGCCTGGAGCTCTGCGTTGGAGCTTGTTTTTTTATTTTTCTCTACACCAACTGTATCTCTATTTTTTTTCATATCATCCCTTGAAGAAATATCCTACTCCCCATTTTGTATGAATGTATACCGGCTCACCTGGGTTTGCCTCGATTTTTTCTCTGAGTCTTCTGACATGGACATCAACCGTTCTCGCATCACCCGGATATGAATCTCCCCATATCGTACTCAGGAGCTCATTTCTAGAATATACCTTATTGGGATGAGCCATGAGGAGCTCAAGCAGATCAAATTCCTTCGCAGTGAGATTCAGCTCTTTGCCACCCACGAACACGCGGCGGCTATCCAGCTCAACCTTCATACCATTTACCTCCATGACATTGCTCTGCTTTACAGGAGCCTGTTTCTTGCCGCTTCTTCTGAGAATAGCCTTCATACGAGCCTTAACCTCAAGTATGTTAAACGGCTTTGTTATATAATCATCGGCACCGTACTCAAGGCCCATGATCTTATCCATATCCTCGCCCTTCGCTGTGAGCATGATTATCGGTACATTCGAAAACTCACGAACCATCTGACATACCTCTATGCCAGTATAAACAGGTATCATGATATCCAGAAGTACTATATCGTAATCATTGTTCTTTATCTTTTCAACAGCTTCACCGCCATCGTATGCGGTGTCCACCTCCATATCATCCTGCTCAAGGCTGAACTTCAATCCCTTAACTATCAACTTCTCATCATCAACAACAAGAACCTTTTTCATTGTAACTTCCTTTCTCTTCACTTTATCAAATTCCGTCTCTCCCGGGTCCTCTAATCTACAGTTATGTATGTCTCCAGTTTCCTATATATGCTGTCTCCTATACCACTGACATTCTTCAGATCCTCCTTGTCCGAAAATCTGCCATAAGTCTGTCGGTACTCAACAATCTGCCCTGCTCTGGTCTCACCGATACCGGGAAGTTCTGTCAGCTCCTCGACGCCAGCCTCATTGATATTGATGAGGCGGTCTGATCCAGCATCTGCCTGACCATTCTGATTTTTTCCAATGTCACTTTGGATATCCTCACCTTCCACCGGAAAATATATCTTCTGGCCATCGGCAGCCACATCCGCCAGATTAACAATATCTATGTCCGCATTCTCAGCAAAGCCACCCGCCACCTCAAGCGCATCATTGATCCTTGCATCAGCATCCAGCTCGTATACACCGGGCGACCTCACCGCCCCGCACACATATACCTTTATCTTTCCCACTTTTTCAGATGAAATGTCTAAATTTGCAGTCTCTGAATCATCCGAATCCACAGTCTCTGAATCATCTTCATCTCCTGTCTCCGTGGACTGATTGCTAGAAACTGCCTCCATATCTTCATATAAGGAGATCTCTCCGCTGCCACATCCACAGGCAGTGATACATATGAAACCCACAAATATAAAAAACAGACCTTTGCGTATTAACATTTGTATTTTTTTTAATATTTTATTCACTGTGCCGACACCTCCTGTGTCTGCACGGAATTACACAGGTTCATTGTATCTAATCATTTTATATTTTACAACAATATATTTCTAATTTATTTCATTTTTGTTACTTTTTTCACAAAACAACCCTTTTCTACACATCAGATTGATAGTTTTTACAATACAACAAAAAAACAGTATACTGTCACCCTTATCAAAGCATCTGATGCCCCTCAAATATGGTGATGTATACTGTTTTTCAAAGTAGCAAATGCAGCCTTGCTAGATTATATTATATGCTGTCCATTCCTAGAACAATGGCTCCTTGAGTATAGCTGTTCCGATACCCTTCTGGGTGAAGAACTCAAGAAGCAGGCAGTGCTGGAGACGTCCATCGAGGATATGCACTCTTGAAACCCCATTCTCCATGGCTGAGATACAGTTGTTAAGCTTTGGAAGCATACCACCGCCGACAACACCATTCTCTATGATGTCCTTTGCCTCATGTATATCCATCTCTGAGATAAGAGTTGACTTGTCTGTAGGATCAATGAATACACCTTCGATATCTGTGAGAAATACGAGCTTCTCAGCCTCAAGAGCTGTGGCAACTGCACATGCTGCGTCATCCGCATTGATGTTGTAATCCTCATAATTCTCATCCACGCCTATAGGTGCAATAACAGGAATGAAATCGTCCTCGATGAGCGATGTGAGCAGTGATGTATCAACCTTTGTTATCTCTCCCACATAACCTATATCCTTGCCACCTGGGAACTTCTTCTTGACTGTGAACATACCGCCATCCTTGCCGCTGATTCCAACTGCCTTAAGTCCGATCTTCTGCATGAGGCTTACAAGGCTCTTGTTGACCTTACCAAGAACCATCTCTGCGATCTCCATAGTCTCTGCATCTGTCACACGGAGACCATTGATAAATTCTGCCTCCTTGCCAACCTTCTCAACCCACTTGCTGATCTCCTTACCGCCACCGTGTACGATGACCGGTTTCATACCTACAAGCTTCAGCATGGCAACGTCCTTTATAACATTGTATTTGAGATTCTCGTCAAGCATGGCGCTCCCGCCGTACTTGACAACCACTGTCTTGCCCTGAAATTTCTTGATATACGGCATAGCCTCTATCAGTGTCTGTGCCTTCTCAATTACCTGATCTACTGTGTAATCACCTATAACCATTTCTCTGTCCTTCTTTCTTCTATATTATATTTCTTGTATTTCCAAGTGTATCTTTTAGGGTTTAACCCGATCAATATCGCTGATTAATACACCCTATTCAGTCAGTCTATTTTTTATTGACTACAGTCTATTTTTTGAATTTATATTTTATTTCCTATAATCCGCATTTATCTTTATATAGTCATATGTGAGATCGCAACCCCATGCTGTGGCTGTCTCATCCCCCATATTCATATGTGCCTTGAGCTTTATCTGTTTCTCTGAGAGTATGTGACTGGCTTCTTTCTCATCATAATCCGTCGTCACTCCATGCTTTACAATCTCAAGATGTCCTGCCACACTGGATATCTCTATATCTACCCTGTACGGATCGAATTTCACTCCGCTCTGCCCCATGGCACATACTATTCTGCCCCAGTTGGCATCGGCACCATACATGGCACACTTTACAAGATTGGAGGCCACTATAGCCTTTGCCAGATGCCTTGCAGTATCCTTATCAGGCATACCCGACACATCCACCTGAAACATCTTGGTAGCGCCCTCTCCGTCCGAGGCTATCGCCCTGACAAATGCTCTGTTGATATATCTTATCGCTTCGACAAATGCAGGAAAGTCTTCATCGGTCTCCAGCAGTTCCTCGTTACCCGCCATACCATTTGCAAATATCATGACAGTGTCGTTGGTGGACATATCTCCGTCCACTGACACCATGTTGTATGTATCGACCACATCAGCCTTAAGCACCTTGCCCAGCAGCTCTGAACTGATATTCAGGTCTGTCGTGATGAAGCTGAGTACGGTCCCAAGGTTTGGATTGATCATTCCGGATCCCTTGCACATGCCTCCTATGGTGACCTGCTGCCCTTTGATCTCTAAAGTTACGGCTATCTCCTTCTTATAGATATCCGTCGTCTTTATCGCCTCCGCGGCATCCACTCCGGCATCTATAGAATATGAAAGCTCCGGCACCAGCATATCTATACCGCTCTGTATGACATCCATCGGAAGTCTCATTCCTATGACTCCTGTAGAAGCCACCGCAACCGTACTTGGATCTATGCCAAGGCTCTTACCTACATGCGCCGCCATGGCCTCCGCATCATGGATTCCCTGCTCTCCGGTACAGGTATTTGCCACACCGCTGTTTACAACCAGCGCCTGACACATTCCCACATTCTGGCAAAGCTGCCTGTCGTATATGACTGGTGCTGCCTGAACCATGTTCTGTGTAAATGCTCCCGCTACATGTGCAGGAACATCACTCACCAGAAGTGCCATGTCTTTTTTCAGTTTATTTCTTCTTATTCCAACATGTAGTCCCGCTGCCCGAAATCCAGCAGGGGCTGTCACGCCTCCCGGAATTATCTTCATCCTACCACCTTATTTCCGAATTTATGGGAAAACAGGAGCCATGCGGAGACCCTCTGCCTCGTCAAATCCAAACATGATGTTCATGTTCTGAACCGCCTGACCTGCAGCACCCTTTACAAGATTGTCAAGTGCTCCCATGGCGATTACTCTGTTTGTTCTCTCATCTATCTTAAAGTTGACATCCACATAGTTGCTGCCCTCAACCCATCTTGTCTCAGGACATACATCCTTGTCGAGGACTCTGATAAATCTCTCATTTGCATAGTACTTATCGTATGCGGCTCTCACTGTATCGTAATCGACCTTCTCCTTGAGGTTGGCATATGCTGTCACAAGTATTCCTCTGTTCATAGGAACAAGGTGTGGAGTGAAGTTGATAACTATCGGACTGCCATTCGCATATCCAAGCTGCTCCTCTATCTCAGGGGTATGTCTGTGTGTCGTAACTCCATAAGCCTTTATGCTCTCATTGACCTCACAGTAAAGATTTGCAATCTTCGCGCCTCTTCCTGCACCTGATGTTCCGGACTTGGCGTCAACAATGATGGAGTTGGCATCAACCAGACCTTCCTTAACCAGTGGGTAGAGTGAAAGGATGGAACATGTTGTGTAGCATCCAGGGTTTGCAAGAAGTCTGCACTTCTTTATATCCTCCCTGTTGATCTCACAGAGACCATACACAGCCTCGTCAATAAACTGTGGGCTCTTATGCTCTATCTTGTACCACTTCTCATAAGTAGCAACATCCTTTATTCTGAAATCTGCACTGAGATCTATGATCTTCACCTTTGACAGAATCTCCTCATTCACCAGTGATCCGCACAGTCCCTGTGGTGTAGCTGTAAATATGACGTCTACTTTTGATGCAAGCTCCTCCATGTTGTCGTCCATACACTTTGCGTCCACGATCTGGAACATATTGCCGTATACCTGATAATATTTCTGATCGATAAAGCTTCTTGAACCGTACCATACGATCTCCGCTTCCTTATGTCCAAGAAGGATTCTTACTATCTCCTGTCCTGCGTATCCTGTCGATCCGATAATTCCTACCTTAATCATAACTGCCTCCATATATATGTAAAAATTTATATTTCCATTCCCACGGATTTGTCTTAAGGCATATCCTGTTTGATTGTATACCCACTTAGTCAGCCTAGTCAACATTCATCTAATCAGACGATATGTTATACCTCCTACAAAAAACTTTTTATAATTATACATTTTGATTGCATATTATGCAATGGTTTTTTTGAATATTTGCATAATCGTTAAAAATATACGGTTTATCAACGTTTTTGCCGCCATTTAGCTATGTATCCATGCATAAATTACATGCATATTATACGCTGATTGAATGGATATTTTGAAAAATCGCTTGCATAATATACATTTGCGTTGTATAGTTCATGTAGGCGAAAAATGGAATATATTATAAAGTAATTTTTCAAAACACTATATTTATAGGAGGATTTATTAAAATGGCTAAAGAAAAAGTTGTACTGGCTTATTCAGGCGGTCTTGATACCACTGCCATCATCCCATGGTTAAAGGAGACATACGGATACGATGTTATCTGTGCATGTATAGATGTAGGTCAGGAGAGCGAGCTTGAGGGACTTGACGAGAGAGCAAAGTATTCAGGAGCTGAGAAGCTTTACATCATCGATGTTGTAGATGAGCTCTGTGACGAGTACATCATGCCAACAGTTCAGGCTGACGCTGTATATGAGAACAAGTATCTTCTCGGTACTTCATTTGCAAGACCTATTATTGCAAAGAAGCTTGTTGAGGTTGCACGTAAGGAAGGCGCTGTTGCCATCTGCCACGGAGCTACAGGTAAGGGTAACGACCAGCTTCGTTTTGAGCTTTCTATCAAAGCTCTTGCACCGGACATCAAGGTTATCGCTACATGGAGACAGCCTGAGTGGACTATGCAGTCACGTGAGGATGAGATCGCATTCTGTAAGGCACACGGCATCGATCTTCCATTTGATGCAAAGCATTCTTACAGCCGTGACCGTAACATCTGGCACATCAGCCATGAGGGCCTTGAGCTTGAGAATCCTGCAAATGAGCCAAACTACGATGACCTTCTGGTTCTCTCAGTTACACCTGAGAAGGCACCTGATGAGCCTGAATACATCGATCTTGACTTCGAGAAGGGCTACCCTGTAGCACTCAACGGCAAGAAGATGAAGACTTCTGATATCATCCGTGAGCTGAACAAGCTCGGCGGAAAGCACGGTATCGGTATCATCGATATCGTTGAGAACCGTGTTGTCGGCATGAAGTCACGTGGTGTATACGAGACACCTGGTGGAACTATCCTCACAGAGGCTCACAAGCAGCTTGAGGAGCTCACACTTGACCGTGATACCATGGAGTACAAGAAGCTTGTCGGAACAAAGTTCGCAGCACTTGTATATGAAGGAAAGTGGTTCTGCACTCTCCGCGAGAGCCTTTCAGCATTTGTTGCCAAGACTGAGGAGCGTGTAACTGGTCATGTAAAGATGAAGCTCTACAAGGGTAACATCATCAAGGCTGGTACTACATCAGATTATACTCTGTACTCAGAGAGCCTTGCTTCATTCACAACTGGCGACCTCTACGATCACAAGGATGCTTCAGGTTTCATCAACCTGTTCGGTCTTTCAATGAAGGTTCGTGCTATGATGGATCAGAAGCGTGAGGAGAAGGACAACGCTAACAATAAGTAATTTATTATAGTGTAGACATGAAACATCCCCCATCATACTCGTTATGAATATGATGGAGGATGTTTTTTTCTTGACAAAACAAAAAGACTGAAATAGAATATATCAAAAGAAATGGGTTTTCACCGTACAGTTTTACGACTCAAGCGGGCTGCTCGTTTCTTTTTTTATTGTGGTAATATCATGCAGGTACTTATTACCATCCTCTGAATGTTTTATAAGAAGAATAGCTGTGAATATATTATATCTATCTAAATTGCCCGTTTTATCATCATACACAGGCAGTCCAAACCTTATATCATATCTATACCAACCATATTTAGCATCTTTATTATGCTTTTGCTCTTTATTCTCTTCCCAACGTGGATTTTTGGCTATTTTTATTAGCTCTGGAATTCCCTGTGATGCTGATGCCTTTGCCTTTTTTCTTGCACCTTTTAATGCAATTCTGCTTTTCGAACCTGCATATTCAGACGGAAATTCTTTTCCAATATAAACAACATCATTTGTTTCTGTAATTTCATAACAATCCGATATATAGCCTTTTAAGTATTTTTCTATCTGCTGCCAATCATCTTTTGATAAGCCTTTAAATTTTTTGTCATTAATAATTACTATTTGATTATTATTTTCGTCCGTTATTATACTAACATTCCTGTTTTTTATCATTCAGTAACTCCTTTATTATTTTATATTTGCCAAAAATCATTATGGAAATTAAACTATAGAAATTTCAGATCACTTATTTCTACTAAAAAAGAACTAAAATCTTATTTGAGAACAATGAGTAAAACTCCATCATTGTCAAGAACTCTCTCACTATGTATCCGCATTATATCAATGCTAGCGAAGATGTAAACCCACTTATAACGAATTTACACTTTCTTAATGAATTTATACACATCGTATATCTCGACGATATTTGAATGTATATCTATAAAAAAAGATCCAGAGCCGAAGCTCCAGATCTCCCTAAATACATATCATTTACAATATCGCTGCACCAACGTACATTATTTTAAATTACAGTCTATATATTCCATATATGACTTTTTCCCAACTTCTGATTCATTTTCCACATACCACTCTGCGCATTCTTTCAATCCATCTTCCAATGATATTGTCTCCGGATATATTTTGTTCTGCTGCTGCACATCGAGATAATATTCATAGTTATAAAAACTGAAATAATTTCTCTGTTCTATATCCTCACTGACATTTACAAACGCAGGGATCTTATCAAAGCAGGCGTAACACATCGTCACCCAGTCTTTTATAGTGACCGGCTCCACATTTCCCACATTCATGATATGAGTCTCCAGCTTTTCCTCTATTACTCTCTCCATCAGGATACAGAGATCCTTCACATGGAAGAACTGCAGCTTCATTCCACCATCTCCGGGCAGATAAAATGGTCTGTCCGCCCTGGCGCAGTCAAATACAAAAGCCTCCCTGTATACATTGTTCATAGGTCCATAAATATATGGTGGTCTGAGTATGTAAGCATCACTCACTCTGTCAAGTAATGCATCCTCCGCAGCAATCTTATCCGTACCATATGACCCCCAGTATCTGTTGAGTGCCCGTTCTGAATCTTCACGGAATGGCTGATCTCCATACTCTGGATACACTGCACTTGAGCTGATCATGATATACTGACCAAATGAACCAAGGCTGTCACATAAGTCTGTGATATCTTCTGCATTATATGCGGTTATGTCCGCCACAACATCAAAATAGATGTCTTTGAGTTTGTCTCCCAGGTCATGCCTGTCCGCTTCTATAAGCTTCGCACCTGGAACCTGCGGTCTTGAATTTCTGTTGACCACATACACCTCATAGCCTTTGTCCACAAAATACCGCGCCGCATACCGGCTTACAAATACTGTGCCACCCGTTATTAGTATTTTCTTCATGGAGAGCCTCCTTTAAATTGGGATTTTTTATCTACTCACCAAGTTCCAGCACCACGCTCTCATTTCCAGCTAATTTCACTGAACTAAGGTCTGACACACCTGTCTCACCAGAACTTGAATAAAGTACATTTGTAACTGTTATGTCTCCGCACTCTGCAAGTGATACCGTCTGATCGCCCTCTGCAAAATTGTGCACCACCAGCAGCTTCTGTCCATCCGTCTCACGGAAGTATGCTGTCACACTGTCACTTGTGAGCGATGCCGCTCTGTAACTTCCTTTCATAAGTGCAGGATTGTCCTTTCTCAGTGCTATCAATGTCTTGTAATATGAATACATTGAATCCGGATCTTCCATCTGCTGGTCAAGTCCCTTTGTCTCTGCATTCTGATTGTCCTTTTCCCACGACGTATTATATGTACTGTCACCTCCCCAAAGGAAAGGCGTCCTTATCATCTCATCCGGCTTACTGCCGTACATTCCAAGCTCCTCGCCATAATATATATATGGATTGCCTGGAAGCGTCATATATACCGCCGCAATCTGTCTCGCCTTATCCAGGCTGTTCACCGACGATGCTATCCTGTCCTGATCGTGATTTGCTCCAAATATTCCATTCAGATAGTTGGCATCCACGCCGTCATATTTATTCTGTATATTCTCTATCGCCACGGAAAGAGAATCACCAAAGCCAGGCACCGCCATGCCTTTCTGTACGCAGTTCAGTATCTTCTGCTGAATTGCAAAATCAAACTTTGTGTCAAATGGCTGGACATAATTTTCCAGCACCTTGTCATCCTGCCATACCTCCCCCACCAGGTATACATCAGGATTTATGCTCTCGCAGTAACTGGCAAATTCGTTCCACCAGGTGATATTTGCCGTTTCAGAATCTTCCTGCTGCCTGAACTCGTGTGCCCCATAGATATGAACTGCGGCGTCCATACGGAAACCATCAAGACCAAGCTCTAACCAGTGACCGGCGGCATCCTTCGCAGCCTGTCTAACATCCGGATTGTTGTAGTTTAGGTCCGGCATATCCGCGCCGAACACACCATAATAATAGAAGTCTCCTTCCTGGTGCCACACCATATCTCCCCAGCTTGATTTGTCGAGAAGATGATTGCAGTCTTTCTTGTCGGTCTTGTACACCCACCTGTAATAATCTCTGTACTCGCTGTTCTCATCGGACTTTGCCGCCTGAAACCACGGATGATTGATACTGGTGTGATTGATGACCAGATCCATGATGACTTTCATGTCTCTGCTGTGTGCTTCGTCAAGCAATCTCTTAAGATCATCCTCTGTTCCGTAATCGGGATTCACCGTCACGTAATCCGTCACTGAATATCCGTGGTAGGTATCGGATGCTGTGATCGGCATGAGCCATATCCCATCAATTCCGAGCTCCTGCAGATAGTCAAGTTTCTCCGTGACGCCATTCAGATCGCCTATACCATCACCGTCTGAATCGGCAAATGATCTGACAAATATCTCGTAATACACACCGCGATTACCCTCTTCGTTGGTCTTCTTACGAGTCTCTGCCGTAAATTCCGCCACGTCATACGAATCACTTGAGTATGTTCCCTCTACATAGGGCTCATCCTTGTCTTCCGCAGCTTTTTTTGACTCCTGTCCATCTTCTTCTGATGCTCCGGCATCTGTCTGATCGTTTGTCTGACCATACGCCAAAGTCTCTGTTTCTGACGACGCAGCACCGTCCGCTCCGTCATCTGCTTTGCCGCACCCTGTACCGAGCCCAAGTGTCAGGGCCAGCATAACCACTGCAAGTCTCTTCTGCAGTCTGAGTAAGTTGTTCTGTTTCAGCACTTTCTTTTTAAGCACTTTCTCGTTCCTCCTAAACTCCCTCCGTTTTTTATTATAACAGACCATGCCTCATAACTTCCAGTGTAATATTGTTCTTACCACCTATTTGAAAGTACCTCTCCTTTAAGATACAGATTTCCCCGGACATCCTCTTTCACCGCTGACATCTGTTCCTGATTCACCATATATGAAATATTCTGTCTTGAACACTCAAGCATTTCACAGCTTTCTGTCGTATCAATAATGTTACGTCTTACAAATGTCTTAAAATCCTCAAGTCCAAGAGGAACCTTCTCTCCTGACTCATACAAAATGTCTGTAGGAACATCAATCGAATCATTGAATGTGACAAAGTACCCTCCAGTGCCAAGCTTACCGGACCTGTAAAGTCTGTCATTTTCCAGAACTTTATCCAATCCAGCCAGCCTGTCAATCGGCTGTGCTTCACTATCTTTTTTTGATATATTTTTCAAATCTATTTTTCTCGTATTACCATCTGCGAAAAAGCACAAAATATTATATGCACCCAAAATAACACACTCCGACAGATTTTTTTGCTGGCGTTCAACTACAAATTCCGGGAGCTTATCAAGCTGCCTGATATACATTTCGTCCTGTGAACATCTTCCCTCGGATATTTCAAGAAATTTCATTTCGTCGTATTCCTTGAGGTGATGAACTTTAAGTATATCTGATATATTCTGCCTGCCACTTGGGATCACCCTCCCCCTTACCCACAGGGCGCTCACATCTCTCGGTATTGTATATACCTTATTCTTCACATAGCTTGCAAATAAAAATGGCGCTGACCATTCATCCAGATATTCCTGTAATTCAACTATACATGTGCGCTCCTTCTCAAAATAGAGAAGTGCTCCTACAGTTTTATCCTTGTCGCCATCTATAATTTCAAAGATTTTCATAAACCTTGTACCTCTTATATATCATGTTCCATACTGTGTCTATAAATACATCTGACACTACGCCTCTAAGTCCGTCAAAAATAAACTCTTTATCTGTTATATAAAGCTTATTTGGGAAAACATCCTTTTTTTCTCCTATCAGTTTCAAGTTCTCCTGACATGAAAATCCACCAATAAAATTCTGGCATCTCTTATCTTCCATAATATCTGTTTCTGACACTTCCTCATCGGAATTGCAAAAACACAAAAGAGATAAACCATGATCGAACAACGGAGCCATCCTTATCGTTCTCTTCCTTGAATTCCGAAGCACCTCTATATTTGCCCCATGGCGATCCCTGTTCAGGATAATATAATCAAGTACGATCATACGGTCTATATATTCTTTCCAGCCACATCTCACACAAAAATCATAGCGGCTCTCTCCCTTTATCGCATTTAGTCTATAATAATCATCAAGTGCCAGCTTGCTTTCACCGCGCTCCTTAAAGTCTTTAGAGGCACACAGGTAAGTGTCATACGCTTTTCCCTCTATTTCTATACGGCTGTTTATCAACTCATAATCCAGGTGTTCCACCCCAAGAACTGTGAGCAGTCTATCCACTATCAACTCATTTACACACTCATGTCCAACTACGCCATTTAATGGATCAAATCTTGAAAGTTTATAATATATCTTACTCCCATCCAAATTGGATTCCGACTTTAAAAAAGTTCCTGCAGTTCCACTTGAACTCCTTATATGAGACCATCGAAGGAATGTAAGATCCTGTTTTTCGTGTATTATTTTCATTCATATCCTCCTTTGACACATCCAATAATTAAATAGTACTGCTTGTATAGTATTTGACGCGCGTCAAATACTATACATACATAATACATACGTATTTGACGCGCGTCAAACAAAAAATATTATTAATTTTTCTAAGCCATAGCCTTGCCAGCGGTCTTGTACCTGTCAACAATCACTCCAACAAGTGTGAACAGAACGGCAAAGAGCACCTGTACTCCCATGCTCACAAATATTCCTATCACCGAACTGCCAGATGTGAAATTGTCGATGGCGTCTGTCGCATTTGCATACCAGTATGCCGGGAGAAAATGTGCTATCGCCATCACAGTGTCACTTAAGAACTCTCTCGGCACAAATATCCCGCAGAGGAATGCCATTCCAAGTGATATGACATTAGCACACATAGAAAGAATCTGTTCATTCTGGGTAAGCTTGCTAACTAGAAATGCCAGCGAGAGTGCTACACAGGCATACACCAGCATATTGAGTATGAACATTCCGCCCCTTGCTGAGACTATATCATATTTTATAAGTATTCTGGAAAGTGCTATAAATACTACAGACAATACGCATCCAGTAAACATCATCCCCAGGACAAGTTCCCTGTTCAGCCTGAAAAATTTGTATGATGAGCACTCTATTCTCGCTCTAAGCTTTTTCCTGTTATATACCTGCAAAACAGGCGCTACCCCAATTACCATAACGCAGATCATGACCCACCCCAGATAGTTGTAAAAATTATATAACATGGAATGTCCTGCGGTCTTTCCTTCAGCCATATCGACTTCAGCCTTCTGCTCAAGTGCCGTCCTCGCTCTCTTATCGGCATCGTTCACATCATCTCCGGCCCTATTGTACAGAGACACCATATTCATGTAGCTGTCAAGCCTTGTCTCAAACAGCATGGACGCCTGACTTCCGGGGATAGTCGTTATCTCAAGCATACCATCCGCAATATCATTTGCCCATGCATCGCCAAAGCCATCTGGTATCCTGATCACACAATCCACCGCCCTGTTGTAGAGAGCATCCTGAATACCTCGTTCGTCCATATCAACGCCATCTACAAGCTGCTGCGTATCACTCAGGTAAGCCATCAATTTTCTGCTCATCTCACTGCCATCCTCATCGCTCACCGCATATTTGATCGTTTTATCCTTATAATAGTTCTGTGGATCTGTGTTTCCCACATTGATGAACACAATCATGACTCCACACAGGATTCCCACATACATGATCATCTGCCCAATATATTTTCTCAAAACCTTGAAAAAAGATTTAAACACTTGCATATCTGTTCCTCCTTACCATGAGAATCCCAACTGCTATGAGCACCACAGCCTCAATAGTCATTATGACGATATTCTCAGTGAAAACCTGGTGGTCACTGTAAACATTCAGCGCATAGAATGAATCCGATATCAGAGCCGCGGGATTGAGTTTATTTATAATCGGCACGTGCTGCTGTATCTCATACTTTATCCCGTTTATACACAGATCAGAAAGGATGGACATCACCATGGATATTCCGATCACAATTCCTATCTTGGTTCCCTCAGCAAGCTTTGATATAGCCCCAACTATGACTCCAATTGCCAGACCGATAAAGCAGCCCACAAACAGAGTAAGCAGGATCTCCCATACTCTGTCGCCAAAATCCACTCCTATGCAGGACATGTATATAAAGCTTATGACCTCGACCACAAAATGTATAAGCAGCAGTGCAGCAAACTCTGCCAAAACAAATGTCATTTTCCTCTGTGGGGACACATTTTTTCTCTTTCCCGTAGCGCTCACATTTGCCTGAAGATTGCTCATCATCTCTATAGATGAAAGTGATGCAAACAGACAGCTCATGGCAAATATGGCATAGAAATAATTGTTATACACGTTCTGACTGCCCTCGGTGCTGGCTTTCTCCGTATAATATGATCTCTGTTCTGAGAGCTTTTCCACAAGGTTCGACATATCACCCTTAGGTTCTGTGCCATACTTATATATATCCTTAAGTGCATGCTCGTACTGCTTGTACTCAGAAAGCACTGTCTCAAGTATGCTCGCATTGACAGAACTCTCCGCAACCGTGAGCTTCACATCATCCGTATATATGATGCCCTCGACCTCTTCATCAGCCAGTAACTTTTCCGCATCGCTTTCGCTCATCCTCGTAACCGACAGAAGGGCGTCATCGCCATCCGACAGCGCATCCAGCATATAATTAAGTCCATTTGCCGATTCATCCTCAGTGACCACCGCCACCTTGATATTACTAAACATCTCATCCTGTTCATATATGCTGCCAAATGCCATGTACATAAATGTGGCAAGCAGTATCGGAAATACCAGTGTCCAGAAAATAGACACCTTGGCACGCATCAATATCTTTATCGTATATAGGAAATCCCGTATAAACATATTTCTCTCCTTTTAATCCCGGTTCATCTGAAATATACAAATATTTGTTTCTTCAACAAATCCATAATCCAACTTACATTCAAATCAGTCTCTGAGCTCCTTGCCTGTGATCTCCAGGAATACATCATTAAGCGTTGGGAGCTCCGTGACAACCCTGCCAAATGATATGTCGTGCTCCTTGAAAAATTCCATGAGCCTCACCAGATTGTGTCTTCCGCCGGAATATCTAAGTGTAAGCATGCTTCCGTTATATTCGTTCTCATACACATGTGGCTGACTGCGAAGCTCCGACATCTGTTCGCCTGTAAGTCCAAGCACTTCAACCTTTATGGTCTCTGTATTCTTGATCATCTTCTTGAGCTCATCCTTCGTTCCGACTGCAACAGATTTACCTTTGTCCATGATGACTATCCTGTCGCAGATCTGCTCTACCTCCTCCATATAATGAGAAGTGTACACGATGGTCGCGCCTTCCTCATTCAGACGTTTTATCCCCTCAAGTATTCTGTTGCGGCTCTGCGGATCAACTGCCACTGTCGGCTCATCGAAAAATATAAGTTTTGGCTTATGTGCTATTCCACAGGCTATATTCAATCTTCTGAGAAGTCCGCCTGAAAGTTTTTTAGGCATGAACTTTCTGTAGTCCGCTATGTCCACGAAATCCATGGTCTCCTCAACGCACTTTCGTCTCTTCTCCTTATCCTTTATATATAAACCGCAGAAGTAATCAATGTTCTCGTACACTGTCAGTTCATCGAACACCGCCACATCCTGCATTACGACTCCGATCTCCCTCTTGATATCGTAGCTGTCTGGCTTCATCTCTTTTCCAAATACTTTTATGTCCCCCTTGTCAAATGTGAGCAGGGACAATATACAGTTTATAGTTGTCGTTTTTCCAGATCCATTTGGGCCAAGAAGCCCCAGTATCTCCCCTTCTTTCACCGTAAGACTGAAATGATCCAGCGCCAGCAGATCCTTATATCTCTTCACCAGATTCGTAACTTCTATTGCATTTCCCGAATTACTCATGTATGCCCTCCTGTTTTAACACGATACTTTTACGCTTATTGTCTCCATTTGCAATCATGACAGTTTGCAATACCCGTGCGCTTGCATTCTTTATTGTATAATCCCATTATATACACCTCAGATCTGTTTTCACAGTGAACAGCGTCATCTTCACAATGTGACATTTGTCATGTTCCTTTTTTTAGAATATTTATTTATAATGAAAGTATTAGTATGCTGCATACATACCGCCGGACATCTGATTTGTCTGTGTGATATGGTATCCATCTATTCACATTTTGGAGATTTTACATTTTGGAGATTTTACATTTCGGAGATTCTACATTTTGGAGATTTTAAACATGAAACACATCGTCAACAAAGGTCTGCTGCTGATTGCAGCGTTTGTCCTTATATATACACAACACATTGCTGTAGACACCAGGCTTATCGCCGCAATTCTTTTGTCTATGATCGCAAGTGCCATCTATCCGGCGCTTTCAGGCATCAGTGCATCCACAGCAACCAAATACGACAGAACGGGCATACAAGGCGGAATATATTCTCATCTGTGCGAGACATTGATATGCCTTTATCTCATCTCCGTTTTTTTTCTTGAGCCGATGTACTTTTTTGTATCTCTGGTAAGCTATGACATATACAGATACAGACAGCGCTTTTCATCTGCACTGCTTGTATTGTTATCTGTCTACACTGTTGCCGAAAATACCTGTGCAGTATTTCTCCCGCAGTTATGTCTTGTGGCATTTTCGCTGATATTAAGCGTGTATAGCTGTCATGTTGACTCTCTCCGCTCCGAGCTTCTGTCCCTTAGAGACAACACTGCCGAACACGATATGCTGGTTGCAGAAAATACCCGCCAGCTGCTTAGGAACCAGGACAATATGGTGCTCACCGCAACCCTGTCGGAGCGAAACAGGATCGCAAGGGAGATACATGACAACGTAGGCCACATGCTGACAAGATCCATACTCCAGACAGGAGCTATCAAGGTCATAAACAAAGATGAACGACTGACAAAGCCTCTAGAACAGCTGCAATCCACTCTGGATACAGCAATGGACAGCATGAGAAACAGCGTGCACGATCTTTACGACGAATCTGTAAATCTCCGTGTCGCACTTAACGATATAACTGCAGGTGTCCACGATATAGATATCACGCTTGACTATGATATGTCTGAAAAGCTACCTAAGGATGTCAAATATTCATTTATCAACATAGTAAAGGAATCTATAAACAACACGCTTAAACACAGCAATGGAGACCATATGGATATACGCCTGCGCGAGCATCCCGCTTTTTACCAGCTGAGTATCGCAGACAACGGTACAGATATACATATGAGCGGTCAGGGAATGGGACTTTTCAGTATACAGGAGAGAGTCAACATGCTTGGAGGAAGCCTGAAGCTGTCCACCGATAACGGTTTCAGACTTCTTATAACAATAATGAAAGGAAGGGATCATGACATATGAATATAGTTATAGTTGACGATGATCAGCTTGTGGCCTTGTCTCTTCAGACCATACTTGAGGCTGACGACAATATACACGTATCTGCCACCGGCTGCAGCGGCTCAGAGGCAGTACGGCTTTACAACAAGTACTCACCCGATGTCCTTCTCATGGACATCAGAATGGAAGATATGAACGGACTTGAAGCGTCGGAAATCATAATCGCAGCACACCCGGATGCAAGGATTCTTCTGCTCACCACCTTCTCCGATGATGAGTACATAATCAAAGCTCTGAGTCTCGGCGCAAAAGGGTATATTCTAAAACAGAATTTCGAATGTATTGCCCCAGCCGTAAATGCGGTATACAACGGACAGACCGTATTTGGCGAGGAGATAATAGGAAAACTTCCTGACCTTCTTGGGCACAGTGAATCACACTCTACTGATGTTGAAAGATCACCATTTGCCGACACACAATACGAGATAAGCTCCAAGGAAATGGATATTATACGTCTTGTAGCTGACGGACTAAACAACAAAGAGATTGCATCCAGACTTTTTCTGAGCGAGGGAACCGTTAGGAATTATATAAGTTCAATTCTCGACAAACTCTGCCTTCGCGACAGAACCCAGCTTGCATGCTTTTTCTATAAAAATTTAAAACATTAAGAACTTTCTATTTCATGCACACACATCCATACATGCAAAAAGGATTACAGACCTTATCTACGGCATATTGCCGTTTCCTGATCTGTAATCCTTTTTTTGTTATGATGCCTTTCTGAATATCTGGAACCTTAACAATATCGTTGAATTCCTATTACCATGTTCCATATAACATGTTGCCTGTATCCGGGTGAAAGATACTTTATACACTACTGAAGCGAGGCATCTACACTTACATACTCTGTTGAGATATATCCTACTGATCCATCATAAAGCTGAACACCGATCCAGCTCTCATCCTGTGATACAACATCAAATACCTCTCCACTGTTTACTGTCGCAATGGCATCCGAGTCTGATGCCTGCTTTGCATATACGTCAACACCATCATAGAGTACCGACGCTGTTACGCCTGCCATAACCTCTGTCTTCTCTGTTGTACTCTCCTCTGTTGTTACTTTATCTGTTGTGCTATCTGTTGTACTCTCTATTATACTCTCTGTTGTCGCCGACGAACTTCCCAGCCCGCTGCTTGCTACTCTTGCGGTATCATTGGCAGCCACATATCTGTCTGCCGGGATTGCCGCATCCATAGCCATATCAACGCTGCCATCAGCCATCATGACCGCTTTACTCTGATCTATTGTTACACTCTCATTGACGTAAAGCTCATCCGCCAACGGGTCTGCATTCTCTCCAAAACTTACGACCGCAAAAATACAAAGTGCGATAACAACCACCAGTGATGTCATAAGTATATTATGCTTTAAGTACTTATAGCTAAGTACATTTCTTCTCATGTGATCTACAAATCTTCCCATTTTACTACGTGATCTTGTCATTTTTTATCCCTCTGTCATATAATATAATAATTTACTCTTATTCTTATTTCGTAATCATTTATTTACAAACAACGCCTGTTTGTTACATTTCTGTTAAATATAATACACTAGACATGTAATTGTGTCAACCAAATATGACAAAAAAACATCAATTTATAGTGGTTTTTTACGACTATGCGTAACGATATGTTGTGTTCTGTAACAACTCGCGGTTATAGACGACGCGCATTTTTTCTCAGCGCATTTATTACATATTTCTCATTAATCTGGTGAAATAAAACAGCCTGCATGTTATGATATCAACAAAGATAACACATTAAGGAGAATTCTTATGAGACTTGACAAATTTCTTGTTGAGATGAATATCGGCAGCCGAAGCCAGGTAAAACAGTACATAAAAAAAGGCATGGTTTCAGTGAACGGCACTAACGCTGCTTCATCTGACATGAAGATCAACGAAGACACAGATACAATAAAATATAACGGAAAACAACTCTGCTATTCCAAATACAGATACTTCCTACTCAATAAACCGGCAGGGTGTGTGAGTGCAACCAAGGACAATGTTCACCAGACTGTTATAGACCTGTTAAATGGAGAAAATACAAAGGACCTTTTTCCCGTGGGAAGACTTGACCTTGATACAGAAGGACTTCTTATAATCACAAATGACGGTCGGCTGGCTCACCATCTGCTATCTCCCGCTCACCACATCGCTAAGACCTATTATGCAGATATCGATGGATATGTGGACGACCAGACAATATCCCTCTTTAAGCAGGGGATCGATATCGGCGACGACACTCCAACTCTCCCTGCCAGTCTCAAGATCATTGAGGCAGACCGCAGTACGGGCAGCTCCCGCATAGAACTGACCATCACTGAAGGACGTTTCCACCAGGTCAAGAGAATGTTCCAGGCCGTGAATATGTCCGTCACATTTCTAAAACGCATATCCATGGGCAACTTGCACATAGCAGACGATCTGCCAACAGGCAGTTACCGGGAGCTGACCCCGGAGGAGGTATCTGCGCTATCGCATACCATATAATAAATGTTGTAAAGGTTCAGACTTTAGCTCGTTGCTCCGCGTAAATAAAAACATCATGCACCTTCCCCCGATTTGAAACACTCAGTATATTCAATGAGGTATAACATGCATGATGTTTTATTTTTTATATATTATGCCAATTACTGCTTCTATGAGCTGTGATATTACTCTGTCAGATCTGTGGCAGCCTCCATCGATGATTCCTCTGATGAAGCTTCACCTGATGCTGAACCTGTCGCTATATCTGAAGATGAATCGCCACCTGTCACATATGTGTCAAGTCCGTCTGCTATGCCCTTTACTATCTTGTTCTGATAATCATCTGTAACAAGAAGTGCCTCCTCAGATGCTGTTGTCATATATCCAACCTCAACTATAGTGACCGGTACTGTACTCCAGTTGATGCCACTCATAGAATCGGTCTCCCATATTCCATCACTCTTTGCGCCGGTTGATGCAATAAGCCCCGCCAGAACATTTGTGGCAAGATCCTTGCATTTGTCATAGATTGCTGAATTATATGGGTTGGATGACGTCTGACACACAGTCATAACTCCCGTTGCTGTGTTGTCTGTGGAACCATTTGTATGAATCTTGATGACAGCCTCAGCGTTCAGATTATTTGCATATTCTGCTCTTGTAGCATTGCTTATATCCACATCATTGCTTGTTCTGATCATCTTGACATTGTAGCCCCTGGCTGTGAGCTCTGTCTCAAGCTTCTTTGCTATCTGAAGATTCAGCTCATACTCAGCTATTCCTGTTGAAACACCTGTATTGCCCGGGGTTGCCTTTACCTTTGTCTCTGTAGCGGCAGGACCTATAGGCTCCTTCTCTTCATTTGCCGTCTGCTGATGTCCGGCATCAATCACTATCATTCTTCCGTTTCCCACGTTGGACTTAACTGTGGCCTCGGTGGTGTCATCCGATGAACTCTCTGTTGTGGCCGCCTCAGTTGACGCATTACTCTTCTCTCCGCCAACGACCTCAAGAAGTTCTGAGAATATATAGTACTCTCCACCATCTATGGATACTTTGCTCCACTCATCGTTGTAACCAACTCTGTCGAGTTCAACATCATTTGCAAGTTCCTGATAAACATCACCGTCTGTGGATGGTGTGGTTCTGACATTTACATAGTCTAGTGTCTTTACTTTGTCCTTGCAAATGGTAAATCCATCCTTGTCCTTCTCCGGCTGAGCCTCCGTGGTCGCCTCTGTCGTAGCCATCGTGGTCACTTCTGTTGTAGCTTCCGTCTCTGTAGGCTTAGCTGTGGTTGCATCACTGTTCTTGTTTCCACATCCCGCAAATGCAAGCATAGATGCAAGTCCAAGGCAAAGCACTGCGTATTTTAAATATTTCTTTTTCATGAGTATCCTCCTGTTAAGGATTTTCCTCGCCATCGCGAGTCTCTCCTTATAAATATTAAAACAGATCAACTTATTGTAACATAATCGTAATACCTGTACAAGTAAATTGCTCAAATACCTCATTCTTCTATAATCTTATGTAATATATTACATTTCAAACACTGCCGAACATAAAGCTTTGAGCTGGCTGTAATCCTCAGCGCTTCCAAGTTCCATCGCCGAATGCATCGCCAAGATTGGAATTCCCATATCCACAGCTCTGACCGGAAGATACGATGACGCTATAGGACCTAGAGTCTGTCCCCCAGCCATGCCCGACCGGTTCACCTGACGCTGAACTTTTATATCATTTTTTCTTGCAAGAGCCATCACTACAGCTGAAGCCTCACTGTCTGACACATATCTCTGACTTGCGCTAGACTTAAGTGCAACTCCGCATCCCATGACTATCTGATTAGTCGGATCACTCTTTTCCGGATAATTAGGATGTGATGCGTGAGCCACATCCAGTGACAACATGAACGCATCCCTCATGATTCGCATTCTATCATTCTCCTCCATATCCAGTCCACTCATGATCCTGTCTACTATTCCAGACAGCATCAATGAATCTGCACCCTGCTTTGATCTACTGCCTATCTCCTCATTATCAAACAATGATATCACATTTATGCAGTTACCTTTTTCAGTTTTACACATGGTATCCACCAGCACTGAAACCGATGTTATGTTATCAAGTCTCGGCGATGCTATCATATCTTTCTCTGCCCCAACGATCTCCATGTGATCCATATTGTAAAGATACAGATCGTAATCCAGTATATCATCCTTCAAAAGTCCAAGATCATCAACCACGTATTGTAATATATCTTTTTCTTTAACGTTTTGCCCATTCAGCCCATATACCGGTATAAGCTCCTTCTGCACATTCATCTTATCACCGGTAGTCTCTTTTCTCAGGTGTGGCGCAAGACTTGGGACAATACACATAGCCCTCTCTGAATCATACAGATATGTCCTCGGTCTGAATGGATCCTCTGTCTGAACCACGACCTTTCCCGCAATCCCAAGAGGTCTGTCAAACCACGTTTCCTTGATAAGTCCTCCATAAGGCTCAACATTGAGCGTCTGATAACCGCACCTGTTCATATCAGGCTGTGTCTTGATCTTGAGCATCGGAAAATCCGTGTGGGCAAGTCCTATATTCAGTCTTCCATACTCAGGCACCTCACCAATTGCAAATGCAACCAGCATTGATGGATATGGTTTTACATAATATCTTCCACCTGCCATAAGCTCCCAGCGCTCACCTATGTCTAATTTCCTGTAATCATGATCCAGCAATATATCTTCACATTCCTTCACAACATGAAACTGTGTAACACCTGCGTCCAGTAGTCTGCATAATGTATCTATCATAATAAATTATCCTCCTTATAATGGTCGGTCGGCAAACGCACACATCAGTACCCTTTCTTATGTGCATCGTCTGCGTTCTTCACAAAGATTTTAGTACAAATCTTCAGCTTATACAATTCCCTTACTTCTTATTTTAGCTTAATATCCACATCTGATATTCAAGTTTTTTATCGCAATGTGAATCTTCTCTTGCTCTGTCTTTCAAAAGGCTGTATAATCGCCTTTAGATACTTTAACGCTTTTATGCGTCAAACCGTTAAAGGAGAACGTAAAATGAATGATTTTTCAATAGGATTTATTGGTCTTGGACTTATCGGAGGATCTATTGCCAAATCCATCCACCGCATTTTCCCTGATTACAGAATAGTCGGCTTTGACAACAATATATCCACTCTCAAGCAAGCTGTCTCCGATGGAACGCTGACTGAATATACAGATGACATACACACTATAGCTGGGTGTAACTATATCTTTCTATGTGCACCGGTCCACTATAATATAGAATACCTGCGCCAGCTAGGGCCATTCCTTACAGACAGCACCATACTGACTGATGTCGGAAGCGTGAAGCTCGACATATATGAAGCGGTTCAGGAGCTCGGGCTTGCCAGGTATTTTGTCGGCGGACACCCTATGGTCGGCTCTGAGAGATCTGGCTACGAGGCGGCCACCGACAGGCTCATAGAGAACGCCTATTACTTCATCACACCAGCTGATGGGGTTCTGCCGGGCAAGACTGAGGAGTTCTCCACATTTATCGGAGATCTTGGAGCAATACCTATCATATATTCTCCGGTTGAGCACGACAGGATAACTTCTTATATAAGTCATGTACCACATGTCATCGCCGCCTCACTGGTCAATCTTGTCGCAGCGGCAGACAGCCCGGACAATATTTTCAAATCACTGGCAGCCGGAGGTTTCAAGGATATAACCAGGATCGCATCCTCCAATCCTGTGGTATGGGAGCACATTCTTCTGGCAAATCCTGACAATATCGTAAACGGTCTTCAGGAATATGTTGAGCTTATAAACAAAATGATTTATCATATTAAGCAGCGCGATGCGGCTGGGATAAATGCATTTTTTGCATCCGCAAGGGACTACAGAGATTCCATTCCTAACAACAGCAGCGGTGTCATCAGAATGCATCATGAACTGTTCGTAGATATACCTGATGAGGCTGGTGCAATAGCGAAGGTAACTGCTCTTATCTCTGAGGCAAAGATAAGTCTCAAGAATATCGGAGTCTCCCACAACCGGGAGGATGAGGAGGGTGTTCTCAGGCTTTCATTCTACGATGCAGAATCAAGAAAGAATGCGCAGGATGCGCTTAAGGCCGCAGGCTATAAGATTTATAACCGTTAAGTAAAAGCAGTTATAATCTTACTGTCACTTATCGGCAAATAAATTCGCGGCTCATTTTATATTAAGCCGGAGAATAAAATATTTTAACCAGACATATTACACTAGATTAAAGGAATACTGAGAATTTATGAAGATCAACAGAGTAAAATCACTTAATGGAGAGATAACAATACCGGGAGACAAATCCATCTCCCACCGCTCCATCATGTTCGGCTCAATCGCAGATGGAATAACCGAGGTACACGGATTCTTAAACGGGGCCGACTGCATTTCCTCGATGAACTGTTTCAGACAGATGGGAATAGATATTGATTACGACGGCAGCATCGTTACTGTATACGGCAAAGGTCTGAATGGACTGTCAAAGCCTGAAGGCACACTCGATGTCGGCAACAGCGGAACGACCACCAGACTTATATCGGGTATACTTGCCGCTCAGCCATTTGCAAGCAGACTCATAGGTGATGCATCGATATGCAAGAGACCTATGAAAAGGATCATGACACCGCTGTCCATGATGGGGGCTGACATCACATCGGAGCTTGGAAATGACTGTGCTCCGCTCCTAATAAACGGAAAGGAGCTCCATGGAATACACTACAACTCCCCGGTCGCATCAGCACAGGTAAAGTCATGTGTACTCCTTGCCGGACTCTACGCAGACGGCGAGACAAGTGTCACCGAGCCATATGTGTCAAGAAACCACACTGAACTCATGCTTGAGTCATTTGGCGGCAATATAAAAACAGAGGGAACTACGGCTACTGTAAAGCCTGTGGATAAGCTTGTTGGACAGAAGATAATTGTACCTGGAGATATATCATCAGCTGCTTACTTCCTTGTTGCAGGACTTATCACTCCGAACTCATGCATCACCATCAAAAATGTTGGCATCAACCCGACCAGAGATGGAATACTTGAAGTAATCAAGGCCATGTGCGGCGATATGGAATACTCCAATGTGGTAAGCGGATGTGGTGAGCCAACCGCTGACATAACAGTCAAGACATCAAGTCTCAAGGGCTGTGTCATCGAGGGTTCCATCATACCAAAGCTCATTGACGAGATCCCTGCCATCGCAGTTCTCGCCTGCTTCGCAGACGGTGAGACTATCATCAGGGATGCCCAGGAGCTCAAGGTCAAGGAATCCAACAGAATAGATGTCATGGTAAACGCGCTCTCAGCCATGGGGGCAGACATAACCGCAACCGATGACGGAATGATCATACGTGGCGGAAAGCCACTTCATGGAGCCGTAATCGACAGCCACCTTGACCACAGGATCGCCATGAGCTTTGCCATCGCAGGACTTAACGCTGATGGCGATACAGAGATCACCGGAGCCGAGTGTGTGAATATCTCATATCCGGGATTCTATGATGATCTGGCGGGACTGGAACGTTAAAGATATATAGATTATTTTTAGCACAAATAAAGGCGACACTACAGTCTGTGATGCTTTGCATCATACCAGACAGCTGTGTCGCCTTAATTTGTGTTACTTTTTATCCTAATAATTTAATGATATCCTGCTCTGTCCAATATTCATTTGGATATATGGACAAATCATCTTTATGTTTACGAATAATTCTCTTTGGACTCTCGGTGTTATCATAGACATGTAAAATATCGCATATATCTATAAGCTCTTTTATATGTCCCAATGACTTATAATATCTATCTATAACCTTTATGTGTTCCACATCATGTCCCCCCGATGCTACCCTTGATTCTATTCGCAGAATATTTATTGCAGGATCAATTGTCAACACAAATACACACTTAATAAAGTATCCTTCATCCTTAGCCTTCCTAAGTATATCCATTTTATATTCTGATGATAAAACAGTTTCGAATGTAAAATCTTCATTTTTTTCTATGGATTCATATCTCATTTTATCCACAAGAATTGCTGCATCAATATTATCCATTCCTGTCGACATAACTATATCGTCTACATTTGTGTATCTTCCGACTTTTTCAAAAAAAGACGTTATCGTACTTTTACCAGAGCCATTTGGACCAGCAAAAACAAGAACCATCGGCTTTCTATTTTGCATATTTTATCTCTCCATTTGCATATTCAATATATGCTTTTTTATTCTCTTTATCATATCCGGCTATGGGTTTTTTACAGACTTTAGCTTTATTTATTGCAGCTTTAACCGCCTCAACAGCTCTGGCATCCATCTCTTGATCCGATAACGTTAACGTTTTACTTTCTTCTTCTCTTGATACTACATTTATTATCTTCCCACTTTTCGTGCTCACTGTTGTCATACAATCACCGCCTTTATACTTTTTATTATATATATAATTCATGATTTAAATAGTCTTATTTTATAGTTCATTTTACCACAGTTCATGGACTATTCACAACAGCTTACTCCGTTGCCCTCTCAAACTCATCAGTTCCCGTATCTTCCCAGTTTGTTTTCCCACTGCTTATCACTTCTCCACTGGAAAATATATATGCATAGATATCTTTTATTTCGGCGCTGCCATAATCATATGTTCCACCACCGCCTTTTTCAGCGCGATACCTTACATACAGACCGCACTTCTCATTTTCTGATTTGCCATCATATACAATGTATTCCACTGTAGTATCACTTTCAGACAATATACATCTTGATGATGACTCCGAGGCGCCGCAATACACTTTGAATTTTCCAGCAGTGGCATCTGAATATTTCTCAAAGATCGCCTGATACCCGACTGTAATTTCCTTATTTTCTGGCTGATCATTTACATCAGGATCAACAGAGGAATCAGTGGAGCTCTCTGCATTCTCCCTGCTGTCAGCCGAAGCTTTTTCCGTTATCGCAGAGTCTTGTTCGCTGTCTTTTTCTATATCCGTATCTTCTCTTCTATATCTGGTCGTGAGACGTCTACTGCTGGTCTGCCCATTAAAACGCATGGTCACAAGCTCGTCACGCTGTTCAGAGCCAGACACTACCACCTCCACACGATCAATATACCATGTCGTCTTTAGATCGCTTTCGTCAAATCTTGCACCATCATTTGCCACTTCAAATGACCTATATGCAACCGTCTTCTCCTTGCCATTCAGCACCAGTCTTCCATGGGCAGCTCCAAATGGAAAATCCGGGTCACCAACAGAATAGATCACAAGCTTATAATCACCATCTGGAGACGTTGACACACTTATCTGCTCAGCTTCGTAACGCGTCTTATATCTAACATAACCTAATGGTAGCAACACCACCATTACCAATATGCAGGCTATGATAACAACATACTTTGGTATCTTATTCATGACTATTTCCTGCCTGTCTCCTCATACATTCCTATCTTCTTCATGTTATCCACTATATCTATGTAGTTTCCATCTATCGCATTTATATATACCCTCTGTATCGGCATGTCACATCGGTAATCCTCATTATATTCATTCTGAGAAAATATCCATGTCGGAACAAAATACTTATTTCCCGACTCATCAGCACATGGTACATAGGCAAGTTCCACATCATTAAATTCCACCGTTCCATAATTTGTCGGGTGATCCTTATAATATTTGGCTATACTCTCGCCCGCAGCTTTAATCATCTCATCCCAGCTTAAAAGCTTGACCTCCTCTTTATCAAACGTATCCTCGTCGGCATATACATACACTGTAGATGAGACAACCCCAAACTTATCAACACTTATTACCGCCTTGTCAACTCCACCTTTATAGGTAAGGTTATCGGTATCAATACTATCCACGGTGTCGATATCTGTTGAGTATACCACATCTATCCCATCTATCTTCCGTCCGAACTGGAATCTGTATCCATCAGGCTTTTTTATGACATCTTCACCATAAGTACCGCCTGTCCAGGCTCTCACCGCCTCTTCTGTCCCTGTGCAGGCAAATCCGCTTATCCCCAGATTGTCTAGTAACTTCATTGCAGAACTGAGTCCTTCATCTTCTGTGATTGGGTTCTTCTCATCCCCATCATATATGTCTTCACCGACAACATTGATCTCATACGTACTTTCAGTTCCTGGAACCTCTGATACAAGAGCCTTATCCTCACCCTCAGGTGTCATACCATATGTAAAATAGTAATTGTTATATCCACCTCCATCTTCATTATCCGATGCCGCCATAAATATTCTCTGTACCCCACCGGATTCCGCAACATAATGCTCATTAATCTTATATTCTGTAGCTATTGGTAACTCATCATCAATGCTATTTCTCTCGTCTACCCATCTTTTCATACCTTCCTCTAAAAGCTCTGCATAACCAGGATCATCACTCGCCAAAGCCTTTTCTATGTCCGCCTTATATGAAGCTATCGTGTTATCCAGGATTTCCTTTGACTCAGCAGCATCGCCATCCTGCCACCTTATTTCTGATGTCTCGTCAAAAAGTCTGGATATTATAGTTTTAAGTTCATCATCTGAACATGGTGCATTTACCATGTCAAACCCGACTTTATATACTCTATCAGCATCTGGAACCTCTATATCATCATCCTTCAATGTTATCGATGAGAGTTTTGATTCTCCTATGTCAAAAGTAACATCGCAGTTATCTGGTATATCCAGCTGTCCCTCAAGACCTCCTGCATTATCTGCATCATCACTGCCACCATTCATTCCGTAATCGACCTTTTTGTTTCCACATGCGGCAAGACTTAATGCCATAACAGAAATAAGTGCTGCACACATTATTTTTTTCTTGTTCATCGTACACCTCCGTTTTATTTTACAGAAATACCTAACATCTTTACCGGGTAACATTTGACAGATATATGACCGTATGGAATCTTTGATCATCCTCTGAATAATATGTATCAACACTTCCACCATACTTTTCCGCTACCCTTTTCATACTCTTTATTCCAAATCCATGGAATTTTTGATCCGGCTTACCGGACTTTCGTGAATCATATCTGTGCGTACAATCATTTGTCATTGATATGATCGTTCCACCATCGTTCCCCTGTGAATTCATTCTAAGTTCCACACTGGCACTGCCTATTTCACTCATTGCCTCACTGGCATTGTCCAGCATATTACACAGAAGGACAGTTAAGTCATCTACCTGCATGTAATCCATACGTGCCCTTCTCACATCAAAATCATAATGAATCCCCGCATCAATGAACCTGCTGGCATATCTATTAAGAATAACATTTACCATATGATCATCCGAAAACCTTATAGTCTCTTTCAACTCGTTGGATTCATATATCCTTTCAATATATTCGACTGCCTTATCGTAATCATGATGTTCGAGCAGATCATGTATCCCGCTGATATGCTTTTTTATGTCATGTATCATTATTTTCTGCTCTTCGTCCTGACTGATAATTTTTTTATAATACTCAATGTCATATTTTTCTCTCTGGATCTGCAATGTTTTATCCAGATTCTCCTTGTAGACACTCTGCAAATATCCGTAGATCACAAATGAAATAATAATTATCACCAGACAGATTATTGAACAATACAACACTATGGATTCCTGCATTTTGCTGATGTCAGAAAAGTAACACATGTAATTGAGCAGACACACAACAACTATCACACACACTGGTATGACAAGAATTACCCAGCCCTGTGCTCCCATATGTACATTAACCCTGTGTCTCATCCCGTATCGGCTGATTGCAAACATCACAAGGAAATACACAAACTTGCTTAATATTGCTAGAAATAATACAGTCAAAACACCACCAGATGGATCCCAGGCTTTTTGACTGATTCCAGAAAATATCGCCACAACCACCATCTCTGACAATGTCATAATTACTGACATTGCCACACTGTGAAAAACTGAGCTTAAAGTTTTTTGTCCATATACGAATTTTATTATTATCCAGTTGAATACTGGAAATGAAATAAAATTAAATATCAATATATTTAGTTCAAACAAACCAAATAAAACAACATAACACGCCAACACCAAAACAAATCTCTTTATCACCGTATATCTTGGTTTTACAAACATCCACTCGAAGTATTGAAATGCTATCAACGCTTCTATCAGAAAAACGATTCCATAAATCATAGCCATTGTCATGTCCTTGCCCCCTCCAAATACATCATAAATGCATGCTTAAAATTTTGATAATTGCGTTTCGTTAGATAGGCTGTTACCCCAGTATCCAGATACACCAATGAATGATCAAACCTTACTACATGTTCCATATTCACAATAAAACTTCTGTGTGTTCTAAAAAACCCCATTGTATCCAATGTCTTCTCCCAGTAATCCATCTTTCTCACAGAGATGTATTTTCCCTCACTGGTGTTCACAAATAGCGTATGTCCCTGTGCCTCCAGGTAAATAATCTCCGTAGCTCTGAGGATTATATTTTCATTCTTTGTCTCAATCAATATCTTAGTATTTGATGTTGTGTATATCTTAAGTCCATCCTGTATATTTCGGTATATACGGGATTTGTCAAGCGGCTTTGAAATATACCTGAACACCCTCAAGCTCATAGCAGCATCAAGATAGCTGTCGTATGCCGTTATTATATATATCAGGCACTCCTCATTCTGCTCCAAAAGCCGTCTGCCTATATTTATCCCATTCATTCCCGGAATTACTATATCCAAGAATACAAAATCATATTTCACTTCGCTTTTTATCAGATTCTCGCCATTGTCAAACTCATATATGTTGGGTTCTTCCAAATGATTGGAAACAAAATATTCCTTTATCCATTCACTCAGCTGTTCAGTTACAAATATATCATCATCGCATACCGCTATATTAAGCTTACTTCTTTGGTTCATATACTCACCCCATTATGTAAAATATTTGAATATTATACACTTTGTTATATTACCTCTTCAATGCTGAATTCACGAAACGACATTATAGTGCCGATTTTGGACAAAAAAAGGCTTTCCGGTTACGAATAACCCGAAAAGCCTTTTTGTAAACATATTCAATTACAGATTCCAAGGATGATCCAGAGCTCTGCTATCATACATCCGACTAAACATAAAAGGGATAATTTCTAAATGCTTTCTAAACGATCTTATTAATCAAAAATGTGACATACTCTTCTGCATCTCCACATTCAAAAAAATACTGTGAAATATCTCCTAATTCTACTGAAGTAACTGGAAATATCGACACATTATCCAAAATACTTTCAAATTCTTCTGTTGTCAAATAACTCATTTATTTTCAATCCGCTTTCTTGCCTCAAGCATCTTTTTCTTCTTATCAATGGATTCTGATGAAGGAGTTCTTAATACCTGTTTAAAAATTAATTATTATTCTGTGAACAATTGACCGCATCAATAGCTATCACCAGCATAAGTGCCATGATCTCATCACCCGGATCTGAGATATCAAGTGTGTATGTATCTCCCCATGAGAGAAACTGCTTTGCTATATCTGCCACCAGCCTGCTTCCAGCTGTGACACTGTAATTCCACGAAAGGAAATCTCCATCACACTGCCATCCACCATACTCAATACTGTACGAAGGCTTGAAGAATGTAAATTCCTTCCTGATACTTCCACACGGTCTGCCACCCACACTGATGTCAAATGTAGGCAGGAATGTGAATAATCTCTGACTGATAAGACCTATCTCATTTCCCGCAATGTCATATACGTGAACCTGATGCGTCAGCCGAAATGCCTCCGACTTCACAAAATATTTTTTGTTTCCCCATTCATCATATATATCGTAGGTATCTGTCCAGGCAAATACCCGTTGTTTTATCATAAGTCTCATAAAACCACTCCTTATATCATATGTCGTCGTGAGTAAGCGAGAGACATGCACACGCCTACTCAACTTGCGCTCATTATATGACATATCCCGGCACCACCAGCTTCACCACGTAAGACACCACAAATATCCCAAGCCACACATACACATACCACAACCGGAATCTCACAAGCGGTGTCCTGCCCTTTGTGGCAAGCCTGATCGTATTGCCCACCAAATATATGATGCAGATGCACGCCAGATACACAGTCGCCACATGGTAATACATAGCCGTCAGAATATGTCCGTGGAGCATTGCAAGCACAGCCCTTGTCGTACCGCATGCGGGACATATCACTCCTGTAAACCGGCGTATCTGACACCCCTCAAGCCACGAGGTATCCGGCAAGACACGAAGGAGCAGTATATATACTGCCGTGCCAATAAGCAGTGTTATGAGCACTGCTATCTCTGCAATATATAACTGCCCCTCCGTATGACCTAGAAGTTCAAATAATCTATATACTTTTCCGCTATGTCTTTCTGCGTTTTTATGTTCCATAGAATATCCTTTGTCTCTATTGAATGATTTCCGCCTTTATATCTATAAAGAGGTATGTTCTTTGCCGCACATAGTTTTGTTATCTCATCCGTATCCGCAAGCGGATCTGCTGTGCCATGAAAAGCTATTCCATGTCCATCTGCATATTTCAGCGTCATTGCAAGAGGCGTGAAATAAATATGTCTGACATCGAGGTCTTTCTCGGCAGCATATCTCGCTGCTATCACGGTGCCTATGCTCTTAGACATGAACACTATATCCTCTGCCTCCCGCCAGTCTATACTGTCAAGCTCAGGAATGACCACGTCCCATCCTGCAGCAAATGCATTCTCAAGCCCGTGCGGCAATTTGCCATATTTTAAATCAACGATCTCATATCCATTCTCAGACATATATTTTTTACCATAGTACAATAATGGTTTGTCACTATGATATCCTATACCTGGAAACACAACACATATCTTCTTTCCCATAATTATCTCCTGTCAGTTCAACATTGATCCATACCAATCTGTCCATGTGACTGGGACACATCTCAAGCTATCTTATTTTATCAGCATAGCATCGCCAAATGAGAAGAATCTGTACTTCTCCTCAACCGCCACCTTGTACGCCTCAAGTATATGCTCTCTGTCGTAGAGCGCCGAAACAAGCATAAGAAGCGTTGACTCCGGCAGATGGAAATTCGTGATGAGCGCGTCAATAACCTTGAACTTGTATCCCGGATAAATAAATATATCCGTCCATTTGCTGCCTGCATGTACTGTTCCGTCATCGTCCGACATGGACTCAAGTGTTCTGGTACTTGTCGTTCCAACGGACACAACTCTTCCGCCTGCAGCCTTTGTCTCGTTGATCATATCAGCAGCATCTTGCTCTATGATACAGAACTCTGAATGCATGTGATGATCCAGAATATTCTCCTCCTTAACAGGTCTGAAGGTTCCGAGTCCGACATGGAGTGTCACATGCGCTATCTTGATTCCCTTCGCTTTGATCTGATCAAGCAGCTCTGTTGTAAAGTGAAGTCCTGCTGTCGGCGCTGCTGCTGATCCGTCGTGCTCTGCGTACACAGTCTGATATCTGTTCTTATCCTCAAGCTTATGTGTGATATATGGTGGGAGCGGCATCTGTCCCAGTTCGTCAAGGATCTCCTCGAATATTCCATCGAACTCAAATCTGATGAGTCTGTTGCCCTCCTCGACTATACCAACAACCTCTCCCACAAGTTTGCCCTTTATAAGTCCTGTCTCAGGGTCAGGTTCATTTGACTCCGAGCCAAATACTATACGAGCACCTACCTTGCACTTTTTGCCCGGCTTTACCAGCGTCTCCCAGGTGCGGTCATCCTTGCGCTTTAACAGTAGTACCTCTATTGATGCTCCCGTATCCTCCTTGACGCCCATGAGTCTCGCCGGAAGAACCCTTGTATCGTTGATGACCAGACAGTCGCCCGGATTCAGGTAGTCTATCACATCATAAAAGTGCTTGTGCTCTATCGTATTGTCTTTCCTGTCCAGGACCATGAGACGGGACTCACTTCTCTTAAGAAGTGGATCCTGCGCTATAAGCTCCTGTGGCAGATCATAGTAAAAATCTGTTAATTTCATCATATCGTAATTCCTCGCATCTTCTAATCTATCATGTTCTGAGAAACACAAAACGTGTTTTCAAATTTATACAGCCGCTTTGCTTCTTGTGTGATCATATTCTCTGACACCTTGGTCAAAAAAATAACTGTCTGGCATCAGATACAATATATCCGTTGCCAAACAGTTACATATTATACTACTATCACAAATATTTCAAGGACAGCAAACAACGCTTTCCATCTCTATTTTTTTCTGTAAAATAAAATTACCAGCCCCACTCCATTCAATACAATGCCTACAACCAGCGCTCCAATTCCAATCCCTCTCCACATACATGCGTTCATCAGATATATTCCACCTATCATAAACATCACGCCTATCATGATAGGTATAAATCCTGCCACCCTGAGCTTCGGCGTGTTCTCATCAGGCTTTCTCGTTGCAAGAAAACACGCAAGGGCAATCCCCATGAATATCCACGGAAGCGCCGCCGCAAGGAAATCCAACACCGCATTTCCCGTCATGATACTTGCAAATGTGACAACGACAGCCACTATGATAGCCACTATGCCCACAGCGATAAGCCTGCTGTTGGACCTTACGATATTTGTGTCCTTCTCTATCTTTTTCATCATATCCTGATCTCCTTTCAACAGTTCATCCAGACTGATATGATAGAGATCACTCATTTTGATCACGCTGGCAATATCTGGCATGGTCTTTCCCGTTTCCCTTAATTAAAGATATTGTTGGGTAAAAAAGAAAGGTCAGTCGATTTTGCCGATGAAGCGGTAGTAGATTTCTACTTCCTGCTCACGGCTTCCGTCCTCGCCCTTGACAGCTTCGTGGACGGTTATTTTTTCAATTAGAGTGTTCAGAAGTTCGGCGGTCAGCTCCACAGGGTTGACATACTGTTTCATCAGGGCAATCCACTTTTCAGCATCCGCTGCGGTCTGTACGGCGGCTTCCATCATTTCGTGAAGCTGTCTTATTTTTGTTTCAAGCTCCTTTTGCTCGTTCTGGTACTTCTCGGACAGCATATTGAAGTTATACTCGGTTATGCGTCCGGCAGACCAGTCCTCATACATTTTAGCAAACAGCCCGTCAACTTCGGCTTTACGCTTCTCTGCCTTTTTCAGCTCCGCAGCCTGCTTTTTCTTCGCAGAGTTTCTTTCCCTGTCACTGGCATTGAGCAGCCGTTTCAGCAGCTTGTCCTCGTCTTTCTGTGCCAGCATAGACCAGTATTGCAGTCTTGCAAGCACATAGGCATACAGTACATCATAGCGGATATAGTGCATGGAACACTGGCGTAATCCCTGTCCGTACTTACTGCAATGGTAGTGTGCATAGGGATTTTTGTTCTGGCTGTTTACACCATAAGCCAATGACCATCCGCAGTCCGCACATTTTACCAGCCCGGAAAATATCTGCGTTGTGCCATTCTTCTGTCGTCTGCGTCTGCTTGCAATCAGCTCCTGAACTTTTTGGAACACTTCTTCGGAAATGATGGCTTCGTGGGTATTTTCCACACGATACCATTCTTCCTGCGGCTTCCGCACCTTTTTCTTGTTCTTGAATGAAATGTTGCTCTGCTTGTTGTGAACGCTGTGACCGATGTAGGTTTCCTCTTTCAAAATGCTCTTGACCTGTGCAATCGTCCACGCATAGGCTTTTTCTGCGGGCGCACCGGCGTAGATATTAGCGAAAGTCCCGTATCTTTCATAGTTCAGCCAGCCGGGGGTAGGTACTTTTTCTTCCACCAGAATCCGTGTAATGCTGGCGGCACCCCTCCCGTGTACGGCAAGGTCAAAAATCTTCTCTACAATCCAGCGTGTTTCCGGGTCGATCAGAAGATGACCTTTTTTGTCCGGGTCTTTTACATAGCCCAGCGGTGCATAGGCTCCATAGTGTGCGCCATTGGCAAATCTTGTGTGCATGGCAGCCTTGACCTTTTTGCTGGTCTGTCGGGCGTGCATTTCATTCAGGATGTTTAAGAACGGGGCAAGCTCGCTTTCTCCGTTGATGGTGTCCACATTGTCATTGATGGCAATGTAGCGTACTCCCTTGCTGGGGAAATAGATTTCCGTGTACTGACCGGTCAGGATATAGTTTCTTCCCAGACGGGATAAATCCTTTGTGACAACGCAGTTGATTTTCCCGTCCTCGATGTCATCAATCATCCTTTGGAAACTTGGACGCTCGAAATTTGTCCCGCTCCATCCATCGTCAATGTACTCGTCTACAACGGTCAGCCCATGCTCTGCGGCATACTGCCTAAGCATCATGCGCTGGGTCTGGATACTGCCGCTTTCCCCCTGTAATTCATCGTCACGGCTCAATCTCAAATATAGTGCAGTGTTATAAATCGTTGTATTGTATGGTTGTTTCACGGTTAAAAATCCTCCTTCTAAAAGAAACAACCCACGCTTATACAATACTCGCTGGTACAAGTATATCATAAGCGTGGGCTGATTGACAGTCGTTATTCCGTATTTTTTCAGGAAGCGGCGGCAGCGTGCTGGATCACATCTTCCAGCAGACTGTCAAGCGGCTTCCCATCCTGTGCGAAATGCTCCGATACTTTGATACGGACTTTCCCCATGACAAAATACTGGGTGCCGTCTTTTTCGGTAAGCAGGGTGCCGCTGTTTTTGTTATTGCTCTCGTTTTTGCTTTTTGCCATAGGCAGTTACCTCCATAAATGAAATATGCCCGACAAGGGAATGTCAGGCAGGTGTACAGCCGCAGACTGTCTCCATGTCAACCAAACTGTGTCAACCGGCAGAAAAGACTTTGAAAACAATCCATAGGCGCTCTATGATTACTTTTTACTTTTTCTTTGATTTCTTGGTTGACATGGTTGACAAAGGAGAGAAATGCCCCAAATATCAGGCTTTTCCCCGTCAACCGGCTGTCAACCGAAGCGTTAACCAAACTGTTAACCGGTGGATTTTCAGAATGGCAGTTCCATTTGCCAGGCTTCTTCTTCCGTGATTTCCTGAAAACCGTCCCCCTCCGGCGGGTCTTGGTTGACACGCTCCCAGCCTTTTTGAGAACCGTATTTCTTATACCGCTTCGGGCTTTTGTAGGCTGCCCAGCCCTGTATGATGCCGCCCGCAATGCCGGTATTCATAATCTCGCAGATTGCCCGTGTCTCCCAGTCTGCCGGGGAATTTAAGTTCCCCAGCGCTTCCTCATAAAGCTGCTTGGAGCATACCCTGTCACCGGTGTAGTCCTCCAAATAGGCGTAGATCATGCCAGCCTGTGTGTCCTCCTGCATGAAGTCCTGCTGATGGGCGTTCAGGTATCGGTTCATTTCTATGCTGAATGACAGCTTATACTTCCCACTGCGGTAAACCGTCATGGCTTCCGCCCACATCTGTTCGATATACGCCCTCGCCGCCGCTTCATCGTCCAGTATGTGAACCTCCGCCCGTTCCGGGTACACCGTCACGGGGAGAAAGCGCCGGTTGCCGGTGCGGTCACGGGGCAAAAAGTCCTGCCGGTTGGTCGTCCCTCCGAATACACATTGCCGCAGCCGGTCTGCCGGGTGTGTCTCATACGGCACTTTGTAGGTTTCTTTCTGGCGGCTTAAGAATGACTTGATTTCCTCAATACTCTTGGCGTTGGCTGTGGCAATCATCTCCGACATCTCGATAATCCAATGCCCTTGCAGCTTGCGGTACACATTTTCATCGTCCAGCTTCTTCAAATCGTCTGAAAACCATTCGTCCCTGCCTGCCAGCAGCCGGAAAAAGGTAGATTTCCCGGCTCCCTGACCACCAACCAGACAAAGCATGACCTCAAACTTGCTCCCCGGTCTGAATACCCGCCGGATGGCTCCCATCAGGAACAGTTTTAAGGCTTCATAGGTGTATTCGTCCGTATCGGCTCCCAGAAAGTGATGCAGGGCGTAACGGATGCGCTCTGTGCCGTCCCATTGCAGGCTGTTCAGGTAATCCCTGACCGGATGGTAGCGGTTTTCATTGGCAACAATCTTGATGGCGCTCTGCACCTTTTTCTCGCTGGTAAGCCCGTAGTTTTCTTCCAGATACAAAAGCAGGTAGTTCATGTCCATGTCGGTCAGAGTGGTACTGGTGCGCTCCCAGCCCAACGGCTTCACAATGTCAATCTGCTCCGTCAAAAGGTTCAGGCGCAGCGCCCCACGAAACAGCGGATCACGCTGGAACACCGTCAGGCAGTTTCGGATGCTGTTCTTCACACCGCCTTTCTGCGTCCCCTCTAACGTCTCCCGGATTTCTGCCGGTGTCTGCGCTGGCTCTATTGTATCCATCGTCCTTTTGACCGCTTCCTGCGTTTCCGGCGGCAAGCTCTGAAATTCGCTGTTCAAGCCGCAGCACCTCCTTTCCCTGTGCGGCGATCAATGCCGCTTTTTCTTCTATTTCTCCGTATAACAAAATATCCAAAAGGTATTCTGTGTAGCTTATCCTCTGCAACGCTTCCACAAAAAGAGGATGCCAGATGGCATCCTGCGGCTGTGGGGCGTATGCTGTTTTCCAATGCTCCAGCAGGCGCAGATAATCGCATAGCACCCGGAAACAATACCGTTCCGTTTCCTGAAATCTCTGCTCCGCTGATTTTTGTCGGGGCTGTGACCTGTTGTTACGCTTCCTATCTGGTGGCGCATTGCCGGATTTCTCATAGGAAACGCCGAAGTCCTCCGCAAGCCTGACCGCAGCTTCCCGCTTCCCCAATCCATGCAGCAAAGCGGCAAAGTCGATCACATCCCCGGAAGCCCTGCAGCCGAAGCAATAAAAGCGGCTGTCCACTTTCATGCTGGGCGTGCGGTCATTGTGGAATGGACAGCAGACCATGCCGTTTCTCCCCACCCGGATTCCATAGAATGAAGCAGCCTGCCGGGTGGTAACAGACTGTTTCACCGCTTCAAATACATTCAAATGCTCCCTCCATAAAAATACCGATAGCGGTAAAGCTGCCGATTATATCATAGCTCCATCTCATGTTTCTTTCTCTGTACTTCCTGTGGCTGCTCCCTCCGGCGCAGTGCGGTATCTACGGCGTTCTGCACCTGCCGCAGCCGTATGACTTCCTCCCGGAGTGGCTTGTGCTGCGGAGACAGTTCGGCATACTCTGTTTTTAACTGTGCATATTCCTGTTTCCATGCTTTCAGGGCAATAGGTTTTCCGTCCAGTTTTTCTTTCAGAATACGGCGGGCGGCATAAAACAGCCGTAACTCCGCATCGTGGGATGTTTCAAATTTCTCCCTCTGTTTCTTAAACTTGATATTGTCCAATTCCGTATGGACAGGTTTTAGCCGCTGGTAATTCTCGCCCTCCCGTATCAATTCCTGCAATTCCTTTATCCGGGCAGATTTCTTTTTCATGGAGCCGCTTAATGCTTCAAATTCTTCACTGACAGAGGAAAGACGCTCCTGCAAATCCTCTAATGTGAGCAGCTTGTTTTCCGTCAGATAATTGACGGCTTCGGCAAACTGCTTTAAGTTTCCGGTTCTGGCTTTATTGCTCCATGCCCCTGCGTTGCGCTGGTTGTAATAAGCGATCAGTAGGTCGGCAAGGCTCGGTGTCTGCGGTTTGGAAAGTTCTTCTTTTACCTCTGCCATCCAGACAAACAGGGCTTTGATCTTCTTCCTCACATCCTGCATGAGCCGGTTGGTGGCTTTAATCCAGCGGTTCAGTTCCCCTTTCTCGGTGCGGATGCCCTTTGCTTCCATCTGCCGGACATTAGCTCCCTCGTGGACAGTAGGTATCAGGTCAAGCCCCTGCCGCACATAGGAACGGTGGTCGATACGCACATCCAGCCCTTTTTCCTCAAATTTTGTATTAACGGCAGCCGCCCACTGCTCCCGCCAGTGTTCCAGCGTTTCTGGCTCATGCCAGTCTGTTGTATGGACAGCGTTAAACATATAATCGCCATTTTTATCCCGGATTCGGTTTCCATCTTCATCAAGAAGATATTCCCGCCGCTGTTTTTGTCCCCATGTGCCATCCGGGTTCAAAGGGCGCATGGTTGTCATCACATGGAAATGCGGGTTAGGGATGCCGCCGTCCTCTTTCTCCGGGCTGTGAAAAGCAAGGTCGGCAATCATGCCTTTTGCCACAAACTGCTCCTGTACGAACTTCCTCGCCAGCTCCATGTTTTCTTCCAGCGTCAATTCATTCTGCATGGCAATGTCAAAGGAATAGGCAAGCTGTGCTTTTGGATGTTTCTCGCAGCTCTCCACAGCATTCCAGAGGGTCGCCCGGTCAAGATATATTTCCGGCGCATGGGGCGGCAGCATGATTTCCGAAGCGATCACGCCTCCCTTTTTGGTGTAATCGCTGACTTCTCCATAGTAGCTGCTGTAAAGACGCTCCCCGGCTCGGTAGGCTGCGCTGGCAATGGCGCTCTGACCGGCGCTGCGCTTTATCTGTGCGATTGAAAAATGATAAAGTGCTATCCTTAGTCACCGCCTTTCTCCTGCCCGGAAATACGGGCGTGGTTCTCTGCGGCAGACCGGATGAAATGCTCCGCCTGCGGCAGATTCAAAATGTTTTCCATGAGGGAATAAAATTCCGCTTCGGATAGCTCCTTTGTCTGTAGTGCAATGCTCTCAACGGCTGCCCCACGGGTAATCAGCCGGTGCGTCCTCTGTTTCCGGGAACCGCTTTCCAGATACGCCTGCCGGTTTTTCAAACGCTGCATTTTCCGTTTTTCCCGTTCCAGCAGGACAGTGTTTTTTTCATATTCCTGCTTCAACTGTTCCAAAGATTTTTCCGTGTTCTCACATCCTTTGCTTATAAGATAAAGAAAGACCATCCGCAGACAGTCCGTGTGTCAGTGCTTCTATAAAACCCGATGAAAAGGGAAAAACGCAAAGCGGATTTCTCTTTTTGGCGGGTACACAGGGGATAGCCGCTTTAGCGGCGCAAGGGGGTGTAGCCACCTTGTCGGAGCGAAGCGAACGCAGACCTCGGATTGCTGATTTTATCAGCGGCAGAGGTAAGCTCCGCAGGACGCACGATACATGGTCTTTAGACTATGTATAGAAGTGCGCCCTTAGTTCCTAAGGGATTTTGCCGTTTCCGGCAGTCTTGTCCTTTTTCTTGGAACGCTTGGAAAGATACTTCGGGCAGTCAACCACAACCGCCCGGAAGCTCTGTTTACATTCGTGCTGGCATTTCCGGCACAATTCGTTGTAAGTGATACGGCTGCGGTCATTTAAGAAGAAAGACCATTCCAGCCGTCGCTTGTTACTCATTCTTGCCATAACCGGCTCCTTTCTCCGTTTCTATCTGATGTACGCAGATAGGCTGTTTTGGTGTAGCGTCTCGGTATTATTTTTAAGGTTTTTTCCCTCTGTATGCCCCTTTGGAAAGTACGGCAGTATTGCAGTCAGGGAATGATACCTCACGCTTATTTGTCGCTTCCCGGTACGGTTTCGGAGCCTTTTGCCATCCATTCAAAGAAAGCAATTTTGCTGACCTTGATAAGCCTGCCCCTGCGGAACGCCGGAAAGCCGGGTGTGTGTACCAGCTCATAGGCGCTCGCTCTTGAAATTCCCATAATCCGCTGAATGTCCGCCACATCCAGAACCAGCGGTAAATCCTCGTAGCTGTTCAATCTCTTTTTATCGTTCATTCTGTTCCTCCCATAAATCAAATAGGTTAAAATGCTTCCTGCTGCCGTTCTCCCCAAAAGCCGTTTTCCTGCCCCATTCCTGCGGTGTTTCCCTGCATTGGTGCGCCGGATGCGTCACTTCTCCTGCCGGTCATATCCCTTTTGGACGGTCATTCACTTGTCAAGGTACTGTGTGGCACGAAATTACCAACTGCAATCATCATAGCGGACTATCCTTGACAAAACAATGCTTCTGCGATACCATGAGTGTAACAGATATAACCGAATTATATAATTACCATAAACAAAGGCAGGGGATAGGGATGGAGAATCAGTTTATACGGCATGAGCCATGTTTTGAGAGGATTTTGTTTGTCCTGACGCTGGACAGGAAGAAAATGAAAGAGCGGATTTTGATTGGGGAAGAACAGCAGATCCGCTTCCGGCTGAACGGGAGCCAAAACGCAGAGGTGCTTTGTGATATGACACGCCCACTGGGAACTTTTTTGATAAACTTTGAGCATGACACGGACAGAGATTGGAACTTATATGGGCTTTCTCCGCTGCGGCAAGCCCTCCACTCCAACAGATGGAAACAGCCGGAGCTGGAGCAGGCGGCAAGCGAATTTCTCTGGGGAAAATATCTTAGCAACGATCCTCTGAAAATGTATGTAGCGTTCCGTATCTGGAACAGCTATCTGCTTGCCAGAGAACCCCGTGACCGTAACGCTGCCTGTGACCGCTTCATGGATAAAATGAGCAGCCTGACCGGGGTATTCCATAACGAAGCCATGAGCTTTGACAGGGAGACAGGAAAACCGAAACATTTTCAAGCTGGCAGCCTTTATTTCAAAGGCGCACCGTCAGAAGATACCCGGCTTGACCTCTGGTTCCCGGACAACCGGCGCACAGAAGAATGTGTGTCTGCCTATGCGTCCCTCTACCCGTTGATTACCTATTATTTGAACCGGCTGAATGACTGGGGGCTTTGCTTCCGGCAGTGCAAGGTCTGCGGGAAATATTTTCTGGCAAAGAGCCAGCGGTATGAGCTGTGCAGCGACAAGTGCCGCAAAGCACAGGCGCTTCAGAACAAACGGGAATTTGACGAGAGGGCAAGAGAAAATAACTATGACCTGCTTTATAAAAATGAATGCCAGAACTGGCGCAACAAAATAAACCGGGCAAAAAATACCGCAGGCTTTCCGGCTGACCGTCTGGAAAAAATACAGGCTGCCTTTTCCGACTTTAAGAAAGAAGCCTTACAGAGAAAAAAGACTGTAAAAACAGGAACAGCCAGCCCGAAAGAATTTACGGACTGGCTGTATCAGCAGAGTAATGTAATTGTGGAACTGACAGAATATTAAATTTTTTTCTCGTTGTGAGGTTTCTGTGACATTTTGCTGATACTATAAAAAGAAAAAGGATGTGATACTATGCGAATACTGGTTGTTGAAGATGACCAGCTTTTGAATAAGACATTAAGCTATAATCTGTCGGCTGTCGGATATTCCGTGGATGGGGCTATGTCAAAGGCTGTTGCCATAAGATTTCTTGAAAAACAGGATTATGATTTAATCGTTTTGGATGTCAATCTGCCAGATGGGAACGGGTTTGATATATGCCATGAGGTAAAAGAACGCCGTCCTGATACCGCCGTGATTTTTCTAACCGCAAATGATATGGAAAGCGATATGCTGAAAGGATTTGAATTGGGCGCAGATGATTATGTAACAAAGCCCTTTCCTATCAGCGTGTTCCAAAAGAAAGTATCTGCTTTACTGAACCGCATTTCAGCACAATCCGGCGGCGATTTCTACGATGACGGGAATTTGTATATCAATTTTTCCGAATTATCAGCCTGTCTCGCAGGACAGCCGATTACCCTTACATCGTTGGAATATCGTTTATTAAAAGTGCTGACAAGAAATTCTCAAACTGTCCTGACACGTCAGGTATTGCTTGAAAAGCTGTGGGATGTAGATGAAAATTATGTGGATGAACACGCACTAACCACAACGATCAGCCGCATCCGCAGTAAAATTGAAACGAACCAGCATTCCTACATCAAAACCGTTTACGGTATGGGCTATATGTGGATTGGAGGAGCGCAAAAATGATTTCAAAAAAACTCTCCTTAAATAAAGTCTGCATAATACTGGCAACTACCATTTTACTTTTATCAGTGGTCATGTTTTCGGTTCTATATATCCTGACCAAAGAAATGTCTGTGGTATTTTGTAGCATGGCTTTTGGTCTGCTTTTTCTACTTTGTGTTACTGCTTTTGTGATACTGATACGGCGAAAGCTGACTTTGTTTTCTGAAATGCTTTGCTGCACCTTAGACGAAATGATGAATGGAAAAATAGATGTATCACAGGTTGCCGAAGAAGAAAACCTATTTTATAAAATCAATCATCGGCTGGTGCGTCTTTATGAGGTTATGCAGGAAAGCAAAAACAGCGTTGCCAGTGAACGAGCTGACTTACAGGAGTTAATTTCCGATATTTCTCATCAGGTAAAGACACCGATAGCAAACTTAAAAATGATAAATGCCACCTTATTAGAACAAGAAGTGCCACCGGATAAACAGCGGGAATTTCTACTTGCCAGTGGCACACAGCTTGATAAACTGGATTTCTTAATGCAGGCTATGATAAAAACTTCCCGACTTGAAACTGGCGTTATCTCACTTGAAAAGAAACAGCAGCCTATCTATGATACTCTTGCTATGGCGCTGGGCGGTATTTTTCTGAACGCTGAAAGAAAGCACATACAAGTTGAAGTAAACTGCCCGGAAACATTGGTTGTTTCCCATGACCGCAAATGGACAGCAGAAGCCTTATTTAACATATTGGATAATGCAGTTAAGTACACGCCGGAGTACGGTTCTATTCGTGTTTGCGTTGAAAGCTGGGAAATGCACCTGAAAGTCAGCATTACCGATACCGGCAAAGGTATTCCCGAAAACCAGCAAGGAGCAATTTTTAGGCGCTTTTATCGGGAAGAAGATGTCCACGATATAGAGGGAATCGGCATTGGGTTGTATCTTGCAAGGGAAATTATTAGCTTACAGAACGGTTATATACAAGTAACTTCTCAAGTAGGAACAGGTTCAACATTCTCCGTTTTTCTTCCCCATGAATAACCTGTTTTTTTGAAATGTCACAGGATTGTGACATTTCAGGGCAATTTATTATGCTGGCTGTGACATTTCTGTGAGGTTTGGTCGTTATAATGGATTTATCAAAAAGAAAGGATGGTGTTCTTTATGAGCATTTTGCAAACGACTGAACTGAAAAAATATTATGGTGCAAAGCCGAACATTACCAGAGCCTTGGATGGTGTGACCCTCTCCATTGAAAAGGGCGAATTTGTTGCTATCGTAGGAACCTCCGGCAGCGGTAAATCTACACTACTGAATATGATTGGCGGGCTGGATGTGCCTACCTCCGGCAAGGTTATTGTGGATGGGCGTGAACTCTCCACATTAAAAGATGAGCAGCTTACTATCTTCCGTAGGAGAAAGATCGGCTTCATCTTCCAGAACTACAATCTGGTTCCGGTGCTAAATGTCTATGAAAACATCGTGCTGCCTGTGGAGCTGGACGGAAACAAGGTAGACAAGAAGTTTATGAAAGAAGTTGTTCAGATGCTGGGGCTGGAGGATAAGCTGAACAATATGCCCAATAACCTCTCCGGCGGTCAGCAGCAGCGCGTAGCCATTGCCCGCGCCTTGGTGTCAAAACCCGCTATTGTTTTGGCTGATGAACCCACCGGCAACCTGGACAGCAAGACCAGCGCTGATGTGCTGGGGCTTTTGAAAACCACAAGTCAGAAATTCCACCAAACCCTCGTGATGATTACTCATAATAATGAGATTGCCCAGCTTGCCGACCGTATCATTCGGATTGAGGATGGCAAGATCGTGCAGTAAAGGGGGCGGGACTATGAATGACATTCTATTTGGCAATAATAATACAAAAACCATCAAGCGGCTGTCTAAACAATATTTCAAGAAGAATAAGGTTCGTAATCTGGCGGCGATTCTTGCGATCGTTCTGACAGCATTTTTGTTTACATCCATCACTTCACTGGCATTTAACATGGTATCCTCCATGCAGCTCTCTATGCAGATGCAGAAAGGCAGCAAGGGAGATGGAACCTTCGGCTATATGACAGAGGAGCAATTTGAGCAACTGAAAAACAGTGATTTTGTGGAGCAGGCAGGTCATCGGCGGACGATTGGATATGCAAGCAACGCCGTGGGTCATTCTGTTGAATTAAACTATGCTGACAGCATACAGCAGGAACTTACATTCTGCGTGCCAACGCATGGTTCAGCGCCGGAAAAGGCGAATGAAATTGCTACTACCGAACTGGCTTTGAAGGCCCTTGGTGTGGAACCGGAGATCGGAGCAGAAGTTCCTCTGGAATTTGAACTGCGGGGAAAAACCTATCATTATGATATGGTGCTTTCCGGTTGGTGGGAAGCAAGCAACGATACGGTCAGCGTGGCGATTCTCTCAGAGCAGTTTGTAAAAGATAATCCGGATGTGGTGAAAAATACCCACGCAGTGGATGGAGAAATCTCAGGGGTTACTTTTTCTGAAGTTGTGCTGAAAGACAAGACGAACATTCAGGAGCAGATGGATAGCTTTGTCTACTCCATCGGCGGCAATCCAGAGGATATGTCTGCCGATAACTTTATCCTCTCTGTTGAAAACCAGATGGGAAAAGCCATGATTTCTTCGGAGTCCATCTTATTTGCCGTAGTATTTGTTTTGATGTTTGTATTGTGTGGCTATCTGCTGATTTATAATATTTTTGATATTTCCGTTATGCAGGATGTTCGGCAATATGGCTTATTGAGGATGATTGGTACTTCTACACGGCAAATTAAAAGCATCGTCAATCGGCAGGCGGTATGGCTGACCCTAATCGGTCTGCCGATCGGTTTAATTGCCGGGTTCTTTGCAGGCAGGGCGTTGCTTCCGGTAGTAATGCGAATTTTCAGTTATGAGTATTCTACGGCAAGTTTGCAGGCATCGGCATCTCCTATGCTATTTGTTATAGCCGCATTGTTTACGATTTTGACAGTGTTTATCAGTACCCGCAAACCGGCCAAAAAGGCATCAAAAGTATCTCCCATGGAGGCAATTCGTTATACGGAGCAGGATGATTATAAAAAGAAAACGGTTACACGAATCAGTGGAGCAAAGCTCTCTCACATGGCATTTTCTAACTTAGGACGTAACAGACGCCGTTGTGTATTCATTGTTGTTTCTATGCTTTTGTGTATCGTTCTGTTCAACTCTATTATCATCGTGACACAGAGTATGGATGAAGAAAAGTGGATTACCCGCACAACAAAAACAGATTTTACCGTCTACAATTCGATTGCAGTCAATGTTCAGGAGGGCTTTAGACATCACGAAGATGCACTTCCACAGCAAGTAGTAGATATGATCCGTGAGCAGAACGGTCTGGAAGAAGAACGGTATCTTTACCGTAACACCGTAGATGACGGTAACGTGCTTGTGGATTACGGCTTTGAGGGACTTACTTGCACAAATACTTTTGAATATGAAAATGGGATTAGCAAGTCTTTCGGGAATTATGCGCTGAATACTGCCCCGGATGCAGAAAATCTTTTCTTTGGAAATGTCTATGGCGCTTCCGAACATTTTTGGTCTGACATGATGATTTATGATGGTGAAACAGATCCTAATGTACTGAAACAGAAAATGCTAACCGGAGAATATGTCATTATCGGAAACCGATTAGACCGACTGAGTGGTGGCCCGAAAACAACATCCCTGTCAGAGCAGTTGCAGATCGGTGATAGCATTTCTTTTTACAGGGATGGTGAGTTAGTCAAAACCTGCACAATTCTGGCAAAAGCCTGCACCGTTGGGACTGAGGACGAAACGCCGACAACAACTACGGCTACGATGCATATTGGCGGCGATGCGCCTTTTGTGTATTTACCAGACACCGTATTCAAACAGATTTACACGACCCCGACCCTGTTGAACTATGGATTTAATATGGATGCTTCTCTGCATCCGCAAATGGAGGACTTTCTGAGCAGTTATGTTGAAAAGAACCCCTCTGTTACCTATACCTCAACAAAATTACTGAAAGAACAATTAAATTCTGTTGCAAGTATGGTTTGGGTTGTAGGTAGTCTGATTGGCTGTATCATGGCATTGGCAGGATTGATTAACTTTACAAATATGATCATCACCAATATTATTACCCGTCGCCATGAGTTTGCGACTATGCAGAGTATCGGTATGACAAATCGCCAGCTTCAAAGGCTGATGGTTTATGAAGGCGTTTACTATGCCGCTGGTGCAGACATCATTGGTGGAGTGGTTGCGCTGCTGCTTGCTGTGACGGTGCTGAAAAATGTCTTGAACTCGCCATCTATGTGGTTCTTTACTCTGCACATTACATTGGTTCCAGCTTTGGTCATCGGCGTGCTTTATCTGTTGCTGGCTGCGGTCATTCCGCTGATCGTTCTCCACTTCTTTAACAAAGGAACTGTGGTGGAACGATTGAGGACTTCGGAATAAGAGTAATTCTCTTAATAACCATGTAAAAAACAAATCAAAAAGGTACTTGATATTGCGCTTCATTGCTTTTATCAAGTACCTTTTTTCATGCAGTATCATATAAGCGTGGATTCGTTATATTTGGTGTGGTATCTTTAACTATGGGAAACTCCAGTTTCCCAGTTGGATATCGTCTGCCTCGAAACCATAATCTTCTCAGCAGCCTGATCCTGGGTTAACCCAGCTCCATTTCTCGCTTCCTTTATCTTATTTCCAATCTCCATGTTTTTCCTCTTTTACCTCCTTTATCACAGAATAGAGCAGATATATAGGTGCTTCGCGTGGCGTCTGCGTCATCATATGTCTGCCTGATGCACATAAATTCATGTCCATGCAATCACTCTGAGTTCTCTATCTGAGCAAATGCTAACACCCATATCACATCTTTTCCATCAAAAGGCTTTGTCCTTGCCCCGGATACAGTGTAAAAATCCTTTTACATACCTTACCATCCCGTCTCTCAGCATTCAACATAAAAATGCCACCCGGTAACAGACCTTCTGAGGTACACCTCATTTGCGATCTGTTACCGGGTGGTATTTAAAATATATAGTATCGATCATCTTAAGCAGAATCTACACCGCATGCCTGGCTTCCATGCAGTGCAGCCCAGATATTACGCTCTGATCTCGATTCCGAGCTTGCCGAGCTCCTTGAGGATCTTGGCAATGATTCCATCGACCTCTGACGTCTCAAGTGTTCTATCCTTAGCACGGAATGTCATTGTGTAAGCCACTGACTTCTTGCCCTTTGCGATCTGCTCACCCTCGTATACATCGAAGAGCTTGTAGCTCTCAAGCAGCTTGCCACCACATTTCTTTATGACTTCCTCTATCTGTCCGACAAATATTTCCTTGTTCACAACAAGACTCAGGTCTCTTGTACTTCCCGGGAACTTTGCGATTCCCTCGTACTTGGTATCGAAGTTTGAAAGCATAACCAGTGTAGGCATATCGATGACTGCCACATATACCTCACCCTTAAGGTTGTAGTTGTCACATACCTCAGGATGTACCTGTCCGATAAATCCAATTGTCAGTTTGCCCTTCTTGAGCTTTGCCTGACGGCCCGGATGAAGGAATGTGTACTCCGACTCAGGCTCGTATGTCACCTGACCCTTAAGTCCAACCTTATCTGTCAGTTCCTCGAGAACACCCTTGAGATCGAAGAAATCTCCCTGGCCATACATACCGATGGTCAGCTTCATTCTCTCCTCTGGAAGCTCTGTGAGTGGAAGTGACTTTGGAAGGTATACATTTCCGAACTCATAAAGTCTTGCAATCTTGTTCTTTCTATTATAATTTGTTGCCAGTGATGTGAGAACACCGTTCAGTGATACTGTTCTCATGATACTGAAGTCCTCACCGAGAGGATTTGCTATTGTAACTGTCTTTCTGAACTCGCTGTCAGCAGGAAGAAGCAGCTTGTCAAATACCTTAGGGCTCTCAAATGAGTAGCACATACCGCCCGAGAAACCATTTGCCTCAAGGACATCCCTTGCGATGGCATTGATCATCTGGTCGTATGGGAGCTTACCAACTGTTGCCTCACCTCTTGGAAGTGATACAGGAATGTTGTCGTATCCGTAAAATCTTGCAACCTCCTCTGCCAGATCTGCCATGCAGTTCAGATCCTGTCTGAAGCTTGGCACATCCAGAGTGTTTGTCTCTGCATCGTATGTGAGACCAAGTCTGCCGAAGTAGTACAGCATCTTCTCAGGCTCAACCTCTGTTCCGAGAAGCGCATTCATCTTGTCAGGCTCAAATGGAAGCTTCTTGTCCTGTACAGGATTTGGATACACGTCAACAGCTCCGCCGACTACCTCACCTGCGCCCATCTCCTCGATGAGCTGACATGCCCTGTCTATTGCCTCCATTGCAAGATTTGGATCAAGTCCCTTTGTGAACTTGGCTGCCGCATCAGTTGCAAGTCCAATTCTTCTCGATGAAAGTCTGATATTTGTTCCATCAAAGCAGGCTGCCTCAAAGAGCAGTGTATCGATACTGTCTGTTACCATGGAGTTCTCACCACCCATGATTCCAGCGATACCAATCTCCTTCTCACCGTCACAGATCATCAGAACGTCATGGTCGAGCTTTCTCTCCTGTCCATCAAGTGTTACAAATGTATCTCCGTCATTTGCACGACGGACCACGATCTTGTTGCCAGCTATGGTGCTGAGATCATATGCGTGCATTGGCTGTCCGTACTCTTCCATAACATAGTTTGTTATATCGACAAGATTGTTGATCGAACGGATTCCCTGTGAAGCAAGTCTCTGCTGCATCCACTTTGGTGAAGGTCCGATCTTCAGGTTCTTGACAACCCTTGCTGTGTATCTAGGGCAGAGGTCATGATCCTTTACCTCTACTGATATATAGTCATTGACGTCCTCGTCATTTCCTGTCTTTGTTACCACTGGTGGGTAAAATGGCTTGTCAAATGTAGCTGCTGCCTCTCTTGCCATACCAATCATTGAGAAACAGTCAACTCTGTTGGATGTGATCTCGTACTCAACAACAACATCGTCGAGTCCCAGTGCCTTCACAGCATCATCGCCCGGCTTCACACCCGACTCCTCTGGGAATACATACACGCCATCCTCTGGTGCCTCTGGGTAAAAGTCTCTTGATGAACCAAGCTCCTCTATACCGCACATCATACCATTTGACTCAACTCCTCTGAGCTTACCCTTCTTGATCTTGATTCCGTCAGGGTATTCATTGTTGTCACCGTGTGCTGCCGCAACCTTACCACCGTCAAGTACAAGTGGGATGAGATCATCAACCTTTACATTCTTTGCTCCGGTCACTATCTGGAGAGGCTCTGCCTGTCCCACGTCTACCTGACACACTACAAGCTTGTCCGCATCTGGATGCTTCTCCATAGTGAGAATCTTGCCGACAACGATCTTATCAAGATTCTTATCCTTCTGTTCGTAACCCTCTACATGTGATCCTGAGAGAGTCATGGCATCTACAAACTCCTGAGCTGTCACGTCCAGATCAGGAACATATGCCTTTATCCATGAAATTGGTGTATTCATCTTCTATTCTCCTTTTAATTGTGTAATCTTACTTTCTACATAAACCTCATTGAATCTCTACTACATTACGTCAATCAGCAGACAGCTGCCAGACGTTCGACACATTTTAATCCGCTTAGGCTGACCCATTTGTCATAAGCAGACATTTGAGCCCGCCGGTCCTTAGGTGGCGCTCCAGCGGCGTCTTAGTACCGCTGCAGGGCGAAACGAGCGGAAGCGTTCTGCATTGACAAATGGGTCAGCAAAAGCGGCTTCAAAACCTTCATCGTCCAGCAGCGTCCCCACAATTAAAACTGGTCTAAGAATCTCATATCGTTCTCGTAGAGAAGTCTCATGTCATCTATCTCATACTTGAGAAGTGTTACTCTCTCAAGTCCGATTCCAAATGCAAATCCTGAATATACCTCAGGGTCTATTCCACAGTCGCGGAGAACCTTTGGATGAACCATACCACAGCCAAGGATCTCTATCCAGCCACTGCCCTTACATACTCGGCATCCCTTGCCGCCGCACTTGAAGCATGTGATATCACACTCTGCTGATGGCTCTGTGAATGGGAAGTGATGAGGTCTGAACTTGACCTTTGTGTTCTCACCGAAGAACTCCTTTGCCCACTGCGCCAGTGTTCCCTTGAGGTCTGCCATGGTGATTCCCTTGTCTATTACAAGTCCCTCTACCTGATGGAATGATGGTGAATGTGTCGCATCTACCTCATCAGCTCTGAACACTCGTCCAGGTGAGAGGATTCTGATCGGAAGATTGCCCTTCTCCATGATTCTCGCCTGAACAGGTGATGTCTGTGTACGAAGGAGGATATCCTTTGTAACATAGAATGTATCCTGCTCATCCTTTGCAGGGTGATTTGCAGGAATGTTCAGCAGTTCGAAGTTGTACTTGTCATACTCTACCTCTGGTCCCTCAACTATCTCGTAACCCATGCCGATGAATACTCTCTCCAAATCCTCAAGTGCTATCTGGTTTGGATGTCTGTGTCCGGTGAGTTTCTTCACACCTGGAAGTGTTACATCTATGGTCTCTCTCTTCATCTTCTCAGCGCGGAGTGCTCTGTTGATGGACTTTGTCTTCTCATCAAGTGCTGTCTCGATGGCCTGACGTGCCTCATTTACCATCTGACCAACCTTTGGTCTGTCCTCCGGTGCAACATCCTTCATTGATTTGAGAACCTGTGTGAGTTCTCCCTTCTTACCGAGTATCGCCACCTTCACATCGTTAAGTGTCGATACAACCTCTGCGCTCTCGATCTTCGCAAGAGCCTCTGCCTTAATGGCTTCCAACTTGTCTTTCATCGTATTTCTCCTTTTTCTATTTCTAGGGATTTTTATACATTTCTACTTAGTGTTCTGCTTAGTGTATAAGTCTCGGTATTGCTTCGCCTCTGGCTTCCGCAATTCCTACAGTGATTCGCGCTCCGCCCTATCGGGCTGCTCGCTCATTTCTGTTGTGTTTTCTAAAGCATGAGCAGTTTTTCATGCAAGCATGAAACTGCTCGTGCTTTGAAAACGACTTATACACTAAAAAAGTCCCCAGCATGTTTTACATACTAGGGACGAATTATATCCGCGTTACCACCCTGATTCCAGACATTCATTATATGCACCGTCATATATATGTGCTATATGTCTGACTCTCATTAGACGTTTGTCGCACGTCACACGCCACAACCTACACAAATCAATATCTGTCAACTGATCAGCAGATATCATCAATCCTTCAGCCATGATGGCTCTGATGTGAAATTAAATACGCACTCTAACCTGACCGGGCTTTCAGCCGCTGACCTGGTCTCTCTGATGGCGACATGCGCATCTTTTGCATCGTCACTGCCTGTAGAGATAATATACCTACAGGCGGATGTTAGTCAACCTCTTTTTTCTCAGTGGCTGGACTCACATCCGGATTTTCATTTTCCATTACGCCTTCAGCGTTCTCCATCCCCAGCTCCTGGTCAAATTCATCTGCATTCACCACGAGTTCTCTTCTGGTCTGGCGCATCCGCTTCTTCTCTGCGCGCTTTTTCTTCTTCTCAAGACGTTTTTTCTTCCGCCCGGCCTTGTGTGCACGTCTCCTTATTCCACGGATTCCGTTATCCATGAATTTGTTGATCTCCGCACCGATCAGCATGACATACATACACATATAAAGCCACAGTGCAAGGAGTATGACACTGGCAAGACTTCCATACATGTAAGTATTTATACCCACAAGATTGATGTAGCTTGAAACGCCAAATGACAGAAGCATCCACAGTATGGTTGTAAATGCCGCTCCAGGCATAGCTGTTTTGATCCTTACTTTTCCAACCGGAAGTGCCCAGTAAGCAACCAACATAACGCCAAACAATACCGTAGGCGCAAATGCTATCTTTATAATGGAAAGAATATCGGCAACTGTATCCACCAGCTGAAATCCCTCAACAGAATCAAGCCTTACCAGTATCTTTGAAACAACAACATCACCGAGAATATATATGACCATCACCGCCACTATCATCACACAGAATATAAGCGTATACAATGTGTGTATAGCTCTTCTCAGAAAATAGTTTGCACTGTCTTCCTTGCCAGTCATAAATGTAAGTCCTCTGCCGATGGCCATGGTGCCCTTTGATGCAGACCACACCGTGAGCAATATTGACACAGCCGTCGCTATCAGCGAACTCCTGCTATTGAATATCTCGGCAAACATAAATTCAAAATTAGAATTTATCTCTTCCGGGAAAAGCTCTCTCACGATCTCCACAACTTGGACTTCCGTAAATGGCAGATACTTAACAAAAGTGAGAAGTGTCATTGCAAGTGGGAACAACGACAACAGCAGAAAGAATGCAGACTGAGCCGCAAAGGCCGACACCTGATCTTTATTCATCTCAGCCATAAACAGTCTTAGCTTGTGATACAAGATCACCGCTCTTTTCTTCATCTTCATATGAACAAACTCTCCATTACCTTTCAACCGAACTGAGAACCGCTCCATTGTAGTAGTGGCTTATGATCTGTGCAGCGGTATATCCCAGCTTTGCCAGCTCATTTGCGCCGTTCTGACTCATACCTACACCATGTCCGTATCCGCCGCCCTTGAGTATGTAAAGTCCTGAACTGCTGTCCTTCTTCACATAATAGAAATTACTTGGAACGCCTGTCCAGCCTGTAAGTTCTGAACCATCCTGCTCCGTGATTGCCTTGCCGTCAGTTGCAAACAGAACTCTTATATTGCTCTGTCCGCTCACTGTAACCGTTCCTGCATCTCCTGTTATTGTCACTTCCTTGACAAGTCCACTGTCATCACGACTAGTAACTGCAATTGATGTGATCTTGCCTACCGATGTGGCAGATACATCGGAGCACCTTGAAAGTCCTGTCTCCACAGCCTGTCTCATCTCATCCTCTGTATAGCTCACTGTCCATCTGTACATAGGAAGATTTCTCTCGACAACATCAGTGTCTGTCCTTCCATCCATAAAATCCATAAATGCCGCCTCATCGCTGAAGTATGGTATATCGAGTGCCGTATTCTGTATTCTCGTGCATGTGTATGGCATACTGCCTCCCCACACCTGATCACTGGTCGTCGTGGTTCCACATGAAGTTGAGAAATATACTGCATTTATTATCTCTCCATCATATGTAGGAACAATTCCCACTGTATCATTTACCGCTGCTATTGAATTATCAGTCTCAGGGAAATTGTTGTATACCTGACACGCTGTCGTATCATCCAGATCTGCATCATAGCCCCTGTAATTGCTGCCAAGCTTTCTGTATGTAAATCCTCTTGCACATATGGCCTGAGCCTTTAATGCTTCCATGCTGTAGCTTGATGAGACCTCGCTGGAGACAACTCCGTACAGATACTGTTCTATATTGACCTGATTCACAACCAGATACCCGGATGAATCCTTTGTTATATCAAGAGCGCCATGATATCTTGGCGCACCTCCCGATTTGCTGAGGCTGGAAACTGTTATCACACCATCTGAGTTCTCAGGCTCGACAATTATCTTCGAGGCCTTCTCATCACTTCCAAGTGATATGATATCTCCTGCTTTATAACTTTTTGCCTTGCCATCGCTTGTGACATTTACGCCTGTGCTGCATGAAAACTCAACGTAACTCTGATAATAGTCTCCGCCATTCGTCAGGATGACACGGACACTATTCTCCATACCAGTTATGAGAACTGACGCGCCGCCGTCTCCCGTACCTCCGCTAGTCCTGTCCGATCCGCTCAGCCTGTATGAGTAATCTGTGTCCTTCTTCTCCTTCTTTGGAGCTGCCACTGTTCCCGCACCCTGTATCGTGTAATCAAATTCTTCTATATTTTCGCCGCCACGCTTATCGCTGTCACGCTTCTCACCACCGTCATATGCAGCATACCTCACAAGGTCCTCTGTCGGATCGTCAGGTGCCTGTATAACTATTGTCTCAACAGCATTACTTCCATCCGCATCAGTGGTACCATCCCCCACTTTGCTCCTGCCTGTCATTATCATGTATCCAACCACAAATACCAGGATAACTGTTATAAAGCTGACCACTTTAAAATTCTTATTGTATTTTATCTTTTGATACCATTTCTTTCGTTGGTCTATACGCATATCACATTCTCCATCTCTTATAAAACGTCCAATTACAGAGAAAAAGCAGCATATACATGCTGCTTTTTTGTCTTTTGTAATAAACTGAAATGCGCCCTTGCTTTTGAGTCCTAGCAGAGCTAGGTGGGCAACCGCAACTACATATCAGCCGTCCACTAGAACTTATATAACGAGGCTTGACTTCAATGTAATGATGTAGGAATCCCTTTTATTCAAATGTAGGTTCAAAATCACAAGAGACTTAATACATCTCAGCTTGTGAACTCATTATACATTACCTTTACACCACTTGCAACAATTTTTCACATCAAGTTTAGACATAGAACTCCTCCCCTGTATCCAGACATATCGCTGCAAGACGACCACCTCTAAAACACGCTCCACAGTCAATTGCAATGTAATTATTTTTCTTCATTATATACCTCGGCCTGTCATTTTCCTCTATGAGCTGAGTCGGTGTGTGGCCACATACAACTATCCTGTCAGTGTAGTATGGCACACTGAAATCTGGTCTCGTCCACACTATCTCATCTATGGTATATTCATCCAGCGATTTACCTGGGGAAAAATTACCCAAGCCCCCATGTACAAGAATATACTGTTGATCATTTACACTAATATCATAATAATATGGAAGTTCAGACAGAAACTCTATTACATTCATTTTTTCCTGCTGATCAAGCGTCTGAAATTCCCTCTCCGTGCTCGTATCTCCCCTGTAACTATCATTCATGGCAAAAAACTTTAATGTTCCAATCACTCCACTATCATGATTACCGATAAGCGTCCTCACATTTTTCATATTCATTATCTTCTGAACGACCTTTATCGGATGTGGACCTCTGTCTACCATATCCCCCAGTACATATAAAATATCCTCATCCGTCATATTTATCTTGTCCAACATTCTCATAAACTTATCATACATTCCATGAATATCTGCGAGTATGTAAACTGCCATAATCATCCCCCCTAGTATAACATCAGCTAATTAAACATCCTTCAAAACGATCACTTGATTTCCCCTGCAACTGTATAATAAAATAATATATAGTGTATATTTTCTGTCATATCCAACTACATCACCTAAAAACATATGGAGGTTTTATAATGTCATCAGATAAATTACGAGGAAAGCGTGAAAGCAGTGATCTCAACATAACCAGCAACCTCAAGGCCTGTCTGGTTGGAATACTGCATTCCAGTTCATCGTGCTTATAACCCACCCGCAGGAGGCTGTCGATCTGCTGATGAACGAGGTAAAACTTGGTTTATCAAGATACGAAAGACTGTGATGATTCGCCAAGCAGCTCCCCCATAGCCGCTGATGACTCTCATCTATACATATCAGTGTGAAAATGGCAGTACACATGTCCAGTGCCTGAACCTTTAGCTGAAGATCATCATCGCCTGCGATATTATAGAACATTGCACAATTCGGACTGTTCTGTGGACATGTCAGCATTATATAATCATGCGGCATACCATTTGACGGCTGAAGACTGATCGACATATTTATCGCCAAGCAATCTGAAGCTCTGTTATCATTGTCCTCTTCTTTACCGCCCTCTTCATCATACTCATATACACTATAGTCATCGTCGTCGACATAACAGTATCTGCCACCCCGTCTTATATCCATTCTCAAGATATATCATATCACCCATAATATTTCCCATCTGCGAAATGTTGATCACTGTCTGCCGTGTAGATATAACAGGCACAGTCTTTGCTAGATACTCTAAATATCCATTCATCATACATACCACCCTTCTGAAATGCTTTATTAGTTATTTCAAGGACCTTTTAGGGATAATTTATCAGTCAAAAGCGAATAAAAACTTCCTAAAATGGTAATTTTCACAAATTTATTTCAGAATATAAAATTACATTAAGCTGGTTTGCTATCATTCCCTACATCTTGAAATATAATCATGCTATGTGTTAAAATAAAATTACTTATGGCTATCTCTGACTTTTGCAATTTTTCAGTGCTATAGCTAATATTAATAACAAGGCTATGTATGAAAGGCAGGTGTATACAAATGGATAAAAACACCCTACAAATGGGATATGTAATACTGCTGATATTATTTTTTCTTGCACTTGTGTTCCTGACGATCCTCTATATAAGAAAGCGGCTTGCCATACGCCGAGAGGCAACTGACCAAGACCGGAGCAAATGGGCCGATGAACTCATTCAGGAGGAGCAGGGCGAGAGCAAAGGATACTGGCTCAATAAAGACGATATGGACGAGGTGGATCAGACATACCGTCTGAGATACTACCACTACTTTGACAACATAGATGAATGCATCCACGACCTGATCGTAGAGATGTACGACTGCGGCTTTGTGAGAACTGAGGACATCTTTGTCTCAGCATACGGCGAGGATGCTTTAAAGCCTGATTCATTCATCTACATGACCGATGATGATCCTGACTTTGAAAAGGCAAAGGCTGCTCTTCCACCAGTCAGTGAAAAAAATCAAAAGAAAATATATGATCTTTGGGTATCTTATGTGGAGGAACTTCTCGACAGAGTTGAGATCCATACCACCCAAGCAAACCAAGACATCATAAAGGATGCGCTCATGGTTTATGGACGCAAGAAGATAGGCATACTTCTTCGTAGCCCAGAGTAATAATTTCAAAGGAGTAAATTGATATGAAAGACAATTGTATAGTAGCTCAGTCAGGAGGCCCTACCGTAGCGATAAATGCTTCGCTGGCAGGTGTCATAGATGGAGTAAAAAAGAGTAAGAAATTTACAAGAGTATATGGTGCGATTCACGGAATACAGGGAGTCCTTGAAAATAATTTCATAGACCTTTCCCTCATGGCACTCTCTAAATTCCCGCTTGTGAATACACTGGAGCTTTCTCCTGCTATGTATCTGGGATCATGCAGATACAAGCTGCCTGATTTTGAGGTTGATCCGAAGCCATATGAGATAATATTTGACAGATTTGAAGAATACAAGGTCGCTGCCTTCTTCTATATCGGTGGCAATGATTCCATGGATACAGTTGACAAGCTCAGCAAATATGCAGAGAAGATCGGCTCAGATGTAAAGATAGTTGGTATACCTAAGACCATAGACAATGATCTGTGTCTCACGGACCATACGCCTGGATTTGGTTCTGCAGCCAAGTACGTTGCATCGACCATGCTGGAAATTGCACATGATACCTACATCTATCATATACCAAGTGTTGTCATCGTAGAGATAATGGGACGTGATGCCGGTTGGCTTACCGCAGCCTCATGCCTTGCAAGAAATGATTACAGCCTTGCTCCTCATCTCATATATCTTCCAGAGGTTGATTTCGACGAGAACCAGTTCATTGAAGATATCAAGAATGTATTAAAGACATCAAGATGTGTCATCATCGCAGTATCTGAAGGAATTCATGATAAGGACGGCAACTACATCAGCGCAACATCCGCCGTAGCAGACAAATTCGGTCACGCTCAGCTCAGTGGAACCGGAAAGGCTCTTGAGAGTCTGGTAAAAGACAGAATGGACATAAAGGTTCGTTCCATCGAACTGAATGTTCTACAGAGATGTGCTGCACACATTTCTTCAAGAACAGATATAAATGAGTCATTTGCACTCGGACAGGCCGCTGTAAAGTATGCAGCCGAAGGTATGACCGCAGTTATGTCAACCATAAAGAGAGTGTCAAACGACCCTTACCAGTGGATTATCGAGCCTGAAAATGTAGCACTCATCGCAAATCAGGCCAAGACAATTCCACTAGAGTGGATCACTCCTGAGAAGAATGATGTCACGCCTGAGATGGAAGCATATCTCAGACCTCTTATAATAGGTGAGGTTTCCCTGCAATACAAGGATGGACTTCCTATGTATCTGCCAGTAAATCATCTGCTTTAAGAAAGACGGACGCCCATTGAAACAGAAAGATGTATATATACATTTTTTTGTTTTCAAGGGCTGACTGTGGGATGAACCAACATGTACAATGGCATTCTATAACAATCTTTTCAAGGGCTGGCTGCGAGACAAATGCACACATACAAAAGGATTCTGTAACAGATTGTTTTCCATATTACCCGGCTTTTATACGTAGTTGTTATAGTTTTATCCTTATTCCCCAAAACCAGACCGATTAAGGATAAATTCTCAGATTATATGACAAAATATCCCTAATACCTCAATCACATGATAGGTATTAGGGATATTTTTTTATTTACACGAAAGGCGAACGAACCAAGTTCGTCTATTTTTACTGCAGATTTGTATATCCGAGCAGCAGCTCTTCAACTGCCATGGCTGCCTCACGGCCTTCTCTGATGGCCCATACTACAAGTGACTGGCCTCTGTGCATATCTCCGGCTACGAACACCTTTGGCACATTGGTTGTATATGAGTTTGGACATGGCGTCTTGACATTTGTTCTCTCGTTGAGTTCTACGCCAAAGCTCTCTGCCACATATGTCTGACATCCGAGGAAACCTGCTGCGATGAGTACCACGTCACAGTCAACGATATACTCGCTTCCCTCTATCTCTGTCATAGACATTCTTCCAGTCTCAGGATTCTTTTTCCAGTCGAGTTTCACGCACTTGGCGGCCTTGACATTTCCATCCTTGTCCTTGATGAATTCCTTTACTGTAGTCTCATATATTCTAGGATCATGTCCATATACTGCTATAGCCTCCTGCTGACCGTAATCTGTCTTGCAGATCTTCGGCCACTCCGGCCATGGATTGTCAGGTGTTCTTGTGTCAGGTGCCTTTGGCATCATCTCCAGCTGTGTCACGCTGACAGCGCCCTCGCGGACCGCTGTTCCAACGCAGTCATTTCCTGTATCACCGCCGCCTATGACAAGAACATTCTTACCCTTACAGCTCACGAACTGCTTATCTGCAAAGCCTGAATTGACAAGACTCATTGTGGTTGTCTTGAGGAAATCAACAGCGAAGTAGATTCCCTTTGCATCCCTTCCGGGTGCCTTGATATCTCTAGGATTTGCTGCTCCACAGGCAAGCACAACTGCGTCATATTCCTTGAGCAGATCATCAGCCTTCACATACTTGAGGTTCTTGTTCTTAAGGTATCCAGTCATCTGGTCGTCTTTCGGGCACACAGCCTTAGCAGATGCCTTTCCGGTTGCAACCTCTGTGTTTAATACGAACTTTATTCCTCTCTTCTTCATGACATCTATTCTTCTGTCTATGATCTGCTTCTCAAGCTTCATGTTTGGAATACCATACATTAGAAGTCCGCCCGGCCTGTCGCTTCTCTCATACACAGTCACGTCATGACCTCTGCCGATCAGCTGATCCGCCACTGCAAGTCCCGAAGGGCCTGAACCTATGACTGCTACTTTCTTGCCAGAGTGAACCTTTGGCTGAGCATCATTTACGAGGTCATTTGCAAATGCATATTCTATGATGGCTCTCTCATTCTCGCGGACCGACACTGGATCGCCATTCAAGTTACAAGTACATGCCTTCTCGCAGAGCGCCGGGCACACACGGCTTGTAAACTCAGGGAAACAGTTGGTCTTGCTGAGTCTTGCAAATGCCTGCTCAAGATTGTCGTTATATAGCATATCATTCCACTCAGGGATAAGGTTGTTCAGAGGACATCCAGATGTCATGCCACATATATTCAAACCTGCCTGGCAGAATGGAACGCCACAGTCCATACATCTTGCAGCCTGCTTTCTCTGCTCATCACGGCTAAGCGGAGTGTGGAATTCATTGAAATTCTTGATTCTGTCCTTAGGAGCAAGCTCTGCGCTTGTCTTTCTCTCATATTCTAAAAATCCAGTTGGTTTTCCCATTCCTACTTACCTCCGTTCTTAACCTTGTAGAATGCTTCGATAGCTGCCTTCTCACGGCTCAGGCCCTTCTCCTCAAATGCAACTATCATATTCATCATCTTCTTGTAATCCTTTGGTATGATCTTCTTGAACTTTGGAAGATATCCCTCAAAATCCTCAAGGATTCTCTTGCCTATCTCTGAATTGGTATAGTTTACGTGATCCATGATGAGCTGCTTAAGTTCACTCACCTCGTACTTGTCCGTAACAGCCTCTATGGATATCATCTCTTTGTTCAGTCTCTTGTACAGATCGTTGCCCATATCAAGAACATATGCGATACCGCCGCTCATTCCTGCTGCAAAGTTCTTGCCTGTTGTTCCCAGAACTACGACCTTACCGCCTGTCATATATTCACATCCGTGATCTCCAACACCCTCAACGACCGCTGTTGCGCCTGAGTTACGAACTGCAAATCTCTCGCCTGCAACACCATTGATGAATGCCTTACCACTTGTGGCACCATACAGTGCAACGTTTCCTATAATGATGTTATCCTCATGCTTATACTTTACTGAACGTGGTGGATAAACGATCAGCTTGCCACCTGACAGACCCTTGCCGAAGTAATCATTGCTGTCGCCAACCAGTTCAAGTGTAAGTCCCTTTGGAATGAATGCACCAAAGCTCTGTCCACCGGCACCGTTACATTTGACGATGTATGTGTCCTCATCAAGGGACTCGCCATATTTCTTGGTGATCTCTGATCCGAATATTGTTCCAACAGATCTGTCCGTATTGACCACATCAAGCTCAACACTCTTCTTCTGTCCCTTCTCAAGTGCAGGTCCGAGCTTCTTCATGAGTATCCTCATATCTACTGTCTTCTCAAGCTGGAAGTCATAAATATTCTTCTCATGATACTTGACCTTGTTCTGTGGCATATCCATATATGGATTATTGATTATCTTATCAAGGATTACATTTCTCTCATCTGCTCTGTCGCTGCTCATCAGGAGATCTGAGCGTCCAACCAGCTCATCAACTGTTCTGACGCCGAGCTTACTCATGTACTCACGAAGCTCCTCTGCTATGAACAGCATAAAGTTCTTCACATACTCCGGCTTACCTCTGAATCTCTTTCTAAGTTCAGGATTCTGTGTTGCTATGCCGACAGGACACGTATCAAGGTTACATACCCTCATCATGACACAGCCCATTGTTACAAGCGGTGCTGTTGCAAATCCAAACTCCTCTGCACCGAGCATTGCAGCTATGGCAACGTCACGTCCTGTCATAAGCTTACCATCAGCCTCAAGGATAACCTTATTTCTGAGGTCGTTCATTATAAGTGTCTGATGTGTCTCTGCAAGTCCAAGCTCCCAAGGAAGGCCTGCATAATGGATGGAGTTGTTAGGTGCTGCTCCTGTTCCTCCATCATAACCTGAGATCAGGATGACCTGTGCTCCGGCCTTTGCAACACCGGCCGCTACTGTACCTACACCAGCCTCAGACACAAGCTTTACTGATATTCTCGCATCACGGTTTGCATTCTTGCAGTCGTAGATGAGCTGTGCAAGATCCTCTATCGAATATATATCGTGATGTGGTGGTGGAGAGATAAGGCTTACTCCAGGTGTTGAAAGTCTTGTCTTTGCGATCCAAGGATATACCTTTCCGCCAGGGAGATGTCCGCCCTCTCCAGGCTTTGCTCCCTGTGCCATCTTGATCTGTATCTCCTTGGCGCTCACAAGGTATCTCGATGTAACGCCAAATCTTCCTGATGCTACCTGCTTGATGGCTGAGCATCTATTCTTGCCATCCTTGCCGATCGTAAGTCTCTCTATCGACTCACCGCCCTCTCCTGAATTGGACTTACCGCCCAGCTCGTTCATGGCGATGGCCATACACTCATGTGCCTCCTGTGATATACTTCCGTAGCTCATGGCACCTGTCTTGAATCTCTTGACTATCTCACTTGCTGGTTCAACCTCATCAAGTGGAACCGGCTTATCAGCAAACTTGAAGTCCATAAGACCTCTAAGGTGGAATGGCTTCTGCTCATCATGGAGCGCTGCTGTGTACTGCTTGAACAGCTTGTAATCGCCGCGCCTTGTTGCCTCCTGAAGAAGATGTATTGTGACAGGATTGTACAGATGCTCCTCCTTGCCACTTCTGAACTTGTGTGCTCCTATGCTTGTGAGGGCAAGATTCGTATTCAGTCCAAGTGGATCAAATGCTGATGAATGGAGATCGTCAACGGTCTTCTCAAGCTCCTTTATTCCGGAGCCACCAACACGGCTTACTGTATTTGTAAAATATCTGTCCACAACATCCTTTGAGAGTCCGATACACTCAAATATCTGTGAACCCATGTATGACTGGATCGTTGAGACTCCCATCTTGGATGCGATCTTTACTATTCCATGACATATTGCACTGTTGTAATCATCTACAGCCGCATTAAAATCCTTGTTCAGCAGATGCGAATCAACCATCTGCTTGATCGTCTCTATTGCAAGATAAGGGTTGACTGCACATGCACCGTATCCGAGAAGTGTTGCAAAGTGATGAACATTTCTTGGATCTGCACTCTCAAGGATGATCGCAACCGCTGTTCTCTTCTTGGTTCTTACCAGGTGCTTCTGCATAGCTGATACTGCAAGGAGTGATGGTATTGCCACATGATTCTCATCCACGCCTCGGTCTGAGAGGATGAGTATATTTACACCGTCCCTGTAGAGCTTGTCGGCCTCGATAAACAGTCTGTCGAGAGCCTTCTCCATGGATGTGTTCTTATAATAAAGAATAGGAAGTGTCGCAACCTTAAGGCCAGGAACATTCATATTCTTGATCTTCAGAAGATCTGTGTTTGTCAGTATTGGATGGTTGATCTTCAACACATGACAGTTCTCTGGCTTCTCCTCGAGGATATTACCATCCTTTCCGAGGTATACCGATGTGGATGTGACAACTTCCTCTCTGATCGCATCGATTGGAGGATTTGTAACCTGTGCAAATAACTGCTTGAAGAAGTTGAACAATGGTTTGTGGCTGTTCGACAGGACTGCCAGCGGTGTGTCAGTACCCATGGCGCTGATAGCCTCTGCACCTTTCTCTGCCATTGGATATATTGTGTTCTTGAAGTCTTCATAGGTATATCCAAATGCCTTCTGAAGTCTTGCTCTCTCCTCATCTGTGTACTCCTGAACTCTGATGTTCGGGATCTTCAGATCGGCGAGATGTACAAGATTGCTGTCTACCCACTCTCCATATGGCTTTGCCAGTGCATATTTCTCCTTGATCTCCTCATCTGAGATAAGACGTCCATTCACTGTGTCGACAAGAAGCATCTTGCCAGGTCTGAGTCGGTCTTTCTTCACGATCTTAGATGGATCTACGTCCAGAACTCCGACCTCTGATGAAAGTACAAGGTAATCATCATCTGTTATATAGTATCTCGATGGTCTCAGGCCATTTCTGTCGAGGACTGCTCCCATGAGTTCACCGTCTGTGAATAATATAGAAGCAGGACCATCCCAAGGCTCCATCATGGTTGCATAGTACTGATAGAAATCCTTCTTCTCCTGGCTCATAGCTCTGTCGTTCTCCCACGGCTCAGGGATCGTGATCATGACTGCCATAGGAAGTGGTATTCCGTTCAGCACCAGGAACTCAAGACAGTTATCAAGTCTTGCTGAATCTGAACCATCGGGATCAAGAACAGGCATAACCTTGTACATCTCATCCTGCATGATGGTCGACTCCATTGTCTCCTCACGGGCAATCATCTTGTCCTCATTTCCTCTTATTGTATTGATCTCACCGTTATGGCACAGATATCTGTATGGATGAGCTCTGAGCCATGATGGTGTTGTATTCGTTGAGAATCTTGAATGAACAAGTCCTATTGCTGACTCATAATCAGGATCCTGAAGGTCGTTGTAGAACATTCTGAGTTCACCGACGAGGAACATTCCTTTATATACTATAGTCTTGCTAGAAAGTGACGGAACATATGTGTCATCATTGCTCTCCTCGAATATTCTTCTGACAAAGTAGAGCTTTCTGTCAAAGTCCATACCTGCCTTTACTGTCTCAGGTCTTCTGATGAATGCCTGCATGATACATGGCATAACATCTATCGCCTTCTTGCCGAGAATTCCAGGTGTTGTAGGAACTTCTCTCCAGCAAATGAACTCAAGTCCTTCTTTCTCAACTATGACCTCAAACATCTTCATAGCCTGCTTGCGAGCCAGCTCCTTCTGTGGAAAGAAGAACATTCCTATTCCATAATCGCCTTCCTTTCCAAGGTCGTATCCAAGCTCTGCTACAGCCTTACTGAAGAACTTATGTGATATCTGAAGGAGTATACCTACACCGTCTCCGGTCTTGCCCTCTGCATCCTTTCCTGCTCTGTGCTCAAGATTCTCAACTATCTTGAGGGCATTGTTAACTGTGTCGTGAGTTTTGATACCCTTGATATTGACAACAGCACCGATACCGCAGTTATCATGTTCAAAGCATGGGTCGTATAATCCGGTATTCTCTGCTCTCTTATTCTCAATCATGTCCTGTTCCGTCCTTTCCATGTTATTGCATTTTTGTCATTCACAACGATATTTTTCTTTTTGCTTTTGTTTCTCAAGTAAATGTTGCTAATTTTGTATTTTTCTCAAGTGTTTTATCGTTTTTGATATATTACTACCATTTATACCGTTTGTAAACAACTTTTTTCAGGAAATTGTCTGACAGTTTTCAGTTTTAATATATTTTGAATTATTGTATATTCATTTTCTCTTGTTGTTCTCAATTCTCAAATATTTTCAGTTTCATTTTCCATGAAACACATTTATATCACTATACATTTCTGTGATTTAAGGCAGCTGGCTCTTTCTCCCCACCCATGCTTTTCCATTTTTCAGAAAACCCCCATATGGATGCTGATATGCACTCATATGGGGGTTCTATATTTATACATGTTATTTGTTAATTTCACATCAGTACTAATACATCACTCGTCAAGAATCATTCCCTTAGGTGGCTCTGTTATAGTTCTGAGGTCACCCTCACCCTTTCCGTCAGAAATACCATCTCCCGGCTTTTCTGATTCTACCTTGACCTTTTGGGCACTTACACCTGTCTCCTTTGCAAGGCTTACACTTATCTGCTTTGATGTATCTGATACCTTGTAATGTGAATTGCCGTACAGGTATTCATGAAGTGCCTGGACATTGCTCTCCATATCTGCAGCAACAAGACAATTGCCCTGTTCTGCCATATCCACTGCCTCATAGGCAAAAGGGAATCCAGCAGTGTCAACTACACTGTACTTTGCAACAGCTTTTACCAGATCCAATATACTGTCCTTATTAAGACTTGTAGATATATTATTGAATGACACATCTACAAATGCGCTGAGCGAGCTGGTATCAGCCTTTATCAGCTTATCGATGACCTTCAGAAGTATTATTCTCTGTCTCTCAGTTCTCGTGATATCACCGCTGCCTGTTGAACGGATTCTTGAATATGCAACCGCCTGCTGTCCATCAAGAGTATACTGACCAGCCTGTGTTATACCAGATGAATATTTACCCGATATACTTATCTGCTCTGCAAGATTCTTGTTGAAATTATTTATCTCATCATCGACTACATTAATATTAACACCGCCTACCGCATCGATTATGCTTGCCATGGCACTGAAATCTACCGCTACATAATCTGTGATATTGAGATCAAGATTAGTATTCAAAGTGTTTATTGCTGTGACGGCGCCTCCAAGCTGATAAGCATAATTTACTTTCTGCGACTTGTTCATCGCTCCGCTTGCTATATCCATGAGGGTGTCCCTGTACACTGATACAAGCTTTATCTCTTTCGTGGACTCATTGATGCTCACTATCATGATACTGTCGCTGTTTGTTCCGGCATCCATATTCTGATCTCTTGAATCAACACCATACAACGCTATAGTTCTGTATCCAGCCGTAGCATCTTTTACACCATCATTTACAAGAAGCTGATCTGCACTGATTTCATTGATATTCATCTCATTGTACTTCATTCTTGCATAATTTTTGACATATATGACACATATCATTATGAACAATGCCAGCAGTACAAAAAACGCGATCGCCCAGACCTTAGTGCTTATATTTATCTTCTTTCTCTCTGGATTTACTACTTTCGGATCAGCCTCATCGAGTAGATTCTCTCTGAAAAACTTCTCACTGTCTGACTCTTCGTCATCATCCAGTTCCTCTTCATCATCCTCAAGATCAACCGCATCAAACCCAAGTGCCCTGCCAATATCTCCGAGTCCTAGATCCTCCGTATCTGACTCTGAATATCTGAGCTTATCCTCGTCTATATCCCTCTCTATTTGCTCAAGAGCATCCATGTTCAGCATATCAGATCTATTATCCTTCATCCGAGGCTTCTCTTCTTTGGTGCTGCTTTCGTCTGCATTGTCAGAAAATGTTATATTGTCATCTTCACCTGACTCTTCACCTGACTCTTCATCCGGTTCTTCTGTCTGATCGTCTGAAATAACAGACTCCACTGCCTCTGACTTGCCGCCTGCATCGTCTGAACCCATATCATCTGGTCCTATATCAACTGATTTTTCCGCAGTATCTGCTAAAGTCACCTCTGTTTTATTATTGTCCTCTTCACTATTGTCTGCTACAGACCTTACCTCTTTTTCGGTGTTCTCCTGTTCACGCTGCTTCTCTGACTCAGCCTGTCTTCTCTCCATCTCCTCGCGGACTTTTTTCTTGCGCGCTTCCTCTTTCTCATTCTTTTCGCGCTCAAGTTCCAGGCGCTCGACCTCCGCCTTTGCCTTTGCGACGTTGCGCTGAGTTCTCTCCCACGCCTCTCTGCGCAGGTCCTCATGTCTCTGTTTGCTGTCCACCTCGAGGTTATTCACCTCCCTGAGAAGATTGTCCACTGATGTCCTGGCGCTGTCTGCAGCATATGCAGATCCGCTTCGCTGACTACGGCCTGTATGTTTTCCTGATGCATTCTCTTTCTTCTGGGCTGTCCTGTCATCTCTCAGTTTTCTCGAACGGCTGTTTTCATGGTAGTATTCATCATACTCTCCAACTGTCCCCGCTGACGCAGCATGTGTTCTGACAGTTTTTGCCTTTTCCTCATCATGTCTGACCGGGGTTCTGCCTGTTCTAGTTGTTCCCTCATCCAGTCTTACCGGTGTCCTGTCTGACGAAATCTTTCTTCTCCTGGCAGGTCTTTCCGACTGACGATCTCTCGCAGATGCAGTTTCATCCATATAGACATTATCTATACCTGTGCTCTGCTCGTCCCCAACACGGCGCACTGATCTCACCGACTTGCCAGTTCTCTCTCCATGAATTCCAGAAGCTGCTCTAGTCCGGCGCGGCTCTGATACATCCGTCTTTTCCTCGCGTTTTTCATGTACGTCTGTCGATCTCCTGCTTCTGCGGTCATCATCGCGGGATGGATCCGCTTTGGAGCGTTTTTTCTTCTTTTTATCGCCAAATAACAATGAACTCAGAATACCTCCTTCTTCAAGGTAGTCGTCATCGTCATCCAGCCAGTTCATATCTTCATCATCATAATCTGTTGATAATCTGTTCTTTTTATCCATTGGAACTCCTCTTTTATCTTCATATCTAAAAATGTCGTTACCTCGCTATATAATACATTATATTTTTGGCTTTTACAACATATAATCTATGGCATTACCCAATGAAATTAAAAACCAAGGCATAACGTCTTAAATGTATTTCATTTGACACCCATCATTTTTACAAGTATACTATTAATAATTGTGTTTAAAACAATTGGAGTTAAGTCTATAGCAAGGGAGATAATGAATGAAATGGAAACTGAAAAGAATATTTCACCAAATATTACTTTGTCGGTAGTCATGCCAGCTTACAATGAAGAAGCGCATATAAAAGATAATCTGCTGGAAACGAGTAAGATACTCAGCAGTTTCCTTCATCGCTATGAGATAATTGCCGTAAACGATGGCAGCTCAGACTCCACCTGGCAATTGATAAGGGAGGCTTCTGATGCAGATTCCCACATTACAGCCACAGGATACAATGACAACCACGGCAAAGGATTCGCTATAACGACAGGCATCAAGGCAGCCCGTGGCCGATACATCGCTTTCCTTGATTCTGATCTGGAACTCAGTCCTGCTCTGCTCAGGAAGTTCATGAAGCAGATGAAGGATGACGATGCAGACATAGTCATCGGTTCCAAGCTTCACCCAGAATCCAAACTTGACTATCCACCGCTCAGAAGAATGATGAGTTATTCTTATTATGTCATGCTCCGGATGCTTTTCAATCTCGGGATCCACGATACTCAGACCGGTATCAAGTTATTTAAATCCGAGGTGATCAAGCCGATAGCTGAAAATCTGACTATAAATGGATACGCATTTGACATTGAGATACTTGTAGCCGCCCACAAGCAGGGATACAAAATATCTGAGGCTCCGATAGCGCTTAATTACAGCAGAGACGATTTATCAAACGGCAGAAGGATCAAGTTCAGAGATATCTGGAAAGTATTTACGGACACAATTGCTATCAGAAAGAAATACTAGGAGAGAGAATTTATTTACAATCTACATTATTTAAGGAGAATTTTATGAATTACGAAAGCGCATACAAACTTCTGGAAGAAAAGGGTCAGCTTCACCTTCTCAGATATTATGATGAATTAAAAAGCGATGAGCAGCAGGCTCTGTTAAGCCAGATTGATCAGATCGATTTTTCACTCATCGACATGATTGGCAAAAACAACTCTGGAAATGATTCCGACATTGCACCTGTCGCAGCTCTTCAGCTAGACGCCATCAATGCGAACCATGACACATACTTGAATGCAGGAATAGACACTATAAAAAATGGCGATCTTGCACTCGTACTTTTAGCTGGTGGTCAGGGAACCCGTCTTGGATTCTCAGGGCCAAAGGGAACCTTCAATGTGGGCGTAACAAAAGATATGTTCATCTTCCAACTGCTCATTGAGCACACACTGGATATCGTAAAGCTTGCCGATACATGGATACATTTCTTTATAATGACGAATGAAAAGAACCACGATGATACGACTACATTTTTCAAGGAACATAACTACTTCGGATATAACCCTGATTATATTCATTTCTTCAAACAGGAGATGGTGCCATCAGTTGACTTCAACGGCAAGATCTATCTGGAAGAAAAGGGACGTATCGCCATGTCCCCTAACGGTAATGGTGGCTGGTTCTCATCACTTTGCAAGGCAGGTCATCTGAGCAAGCTGACTGAGCACAATATCAAATACATCAATGTCTTCTCTGTTGACAATGTTCTTCAAAGGATCGCAGATCCTGTTTTCCTCGGTGCAGTCATCAAGGAAGGCTACCTCTCCGGCGGAAAGGTTGTCAGAAAAGCCTATCCCGACGAGAAGGTCGGTGTTCTCTGCACAAACCACGGAAAGCCATACATCGTTGAGTACTATGAGCTCACAGATGAGATGCGCAACCAGCGCGATGAAAATGGAGATTACGCATACAATTACGGTGTTACCCTCAACTACATCTTTCCTGTCGACAGACTTATGAAGATCATGAATGAAAGCATGCCTCTACACATCGTGAAGAAAGCCATCCCATATGTTGACAAGAATGGTGACATTGTAAAGCCTGCCGAGCCTAACGGATACAAGTTTGAGACACTAGCTCTAGACATGATTGCATTCATGGGCACATGTCTTCCATTTGAGGTTGAGCGTGAGAAGGAATTTGCCCCTATAAAAAATGCTACTGGCAATGATTCCATTGACTCTGCAAGAGAGCTTCTCAAGCAAAACGGATATACATTATAAACCCAATTATAAAATAAAGCAGGTGAACCGCCGGGATACTGATAATCTCTCGGCTGCTCACCTGCTTTGTCGTTATATTTATCTATTGTCCTGTGTCTTTTTCCCCCCAGGAACCTTTGCATCATAACTCTCAGCTTCAGCTTCCCGGACGATCTCATTTATTGCCTCACGGACGATCTCGGACATCGACACCTGTCTTTTCTCTGCACATCTATTCAGCTTCTTATGTGTCTCCGCATCTATCCTGAGTCTCAAGACAGTGTCTTTTCTCTTGTCTGTAGGTCTCCCCGGACCTCGTTTTATTTTTTCATCAGCCATATCGTTCTCCGACTATAATTATATCTCATGCATACCCGCACTTTAACTTCTAAAGGAAATATTTTTTCACACCATTTACAGCGTAATTCGCAAAATACAGACAGCTTCTGAAAAATCCGTAACCAAGTTTTCTGTATACTGCAAATGTTTTCTTCGCGGACGAAAGCTTTGAACCCGACTTACTGTTCTTCACCACACGGTAAAGAAGCAATGGTTCATTTATAAGAACAGCCTGCCCGCACTCTTTTAGGATCTGAAGCCAGCAGATGTAATCCTCATGTATATCATCATTACCCATAGGATATTTCATCAATATGTTTCTGTCCGCAACCACCGAAGAGCAATTGATCACATTTCCCTTGAGAAGTTCCCTGTATGTCACAGTATCCGGCACCTCTATGATCTTTCCTGTCCTGTTGCCATCCTCCGTGAGCAGTTCCCTCGCAGTCGAACAGATCAGTGTTCCTGTTTCATCCATCAGCTTCAGCTGTTTTACCAGCTTTCCATCCACCCACATATCATCTGAATCCAGGAATGCGACTCTGTCACAAACAGCCTCTTTCACTCCACGATTTCTGGACGCTGCTACCCCCAAATTCTTTTCATTCACAATTATCCTGATACGTGGATCATTCTTATATTTTTGGAGTACATGCTCAGTGTCGTCCAGCGAACAATCATCTATCACGATGATCTCCACTGGCACATCCTGAGCCAGAACCGACTCTATAGCCTCTTCTATTGTACCGCCACTGTTATATGATGGTATAACTACCGAAACCTTAGCATTTGTCATACTATCCACCTACACATCAAATCATATGTTTATATCAAGAATCTTTGCCTGTATTTTTATTTACGGTCTTCTTAAGATCATAAAATGCATCCTCTGCTTCATCCAGTCCATCTGGTTTGACATTCACCGGTGCCGGAATCTGAACCTTCTCACCATCTCTGAGTGCAGTAGTCATATTTGAAGCTATGCCCTCTGATGTCTCCTTCTGGAACATGATCTTTACAGTTAGCAGCATCAGCTTGAAATCAAGCCATATTGAATACTGCTCGTAGTAGGTGAGATCAAGCTTCACCTTATCTCTTGGTGTGGTGTTGTATTTTCCATACACCTGTGCATATCCCGTAAGTCCAGCTTTCATCTTGAGTCTGTAATCAAACTCAGGGAAGGTCTTCTTATAAAGCTCTGCGATCTCAGGTCTCTCCGGTCTCGGTCCAACAAGGGACATATCTCCCTTAAGAACATTGAAAAGCTGTGGAAGCTCATCGAGATGCAGCTTCCTGAGCCATTTGCCCACAGGAGTAATTCTATCATCATCCTTCTTTGCAAGCTGGGCACCGTGAGCCTCTGAATCCATCTTCATACTTCTAAACTTGATGATCTTGAATACCTTACCATTAAGCGTTAGTCTGTCCTGTTTGTAGAAAACCGGTCCTCTGTCATAAAGCCATATCGCAAGTGCTGATATGAGCATAAATGGCGATGCTATGATCAGCAATATAAATCCACACACAAGATCCATGATCCTTTTGATGATCATGTCATCTCCAGTAAGGCCCTGATTCCTTGACAACAGGATAGGCGTATCAAACAAATGTATAGGCTCCGCACCAAGTATGATTATATCGGAGAGCTTTGGCACAACATACGATCTGATGGAGTGTTCAAAACAATACTTCACAAGCTCATTTCTTATATAAGCCTTTGTCTCGCAAATGATTACTCCATCGTACTGGAGTATCTTCTCCTTAATCGCCTGCTCGCCTTCACTGACATGTATTCTATCTTCTATTACATACTTATCCTTACGGGCATTGATCTTGTCTATAAACTCCATCGGCGTCTTATATCCATATACCAACAGCAGATGCCTTGGCGGATACATCTTCGCATACAGAAATCTACACGTAAAGATCCAAAGCAGTATCACTACCGCTTCAAGTCCGGTTACCTTAAGCAACGGTACTGGATTCACATAATCTCGACAGATTATACAGAGCTGCAAGTAACCAACCACATTGGCACATACAAGAGCCAGCAGCTGTGAGTATACTATATCAAGCAATCTGAAAAAGCCAACTCTGTAACCACCATAAAGCTTGGTGAAAAGTATGATGATTATTCCATACATTCCGATAACCGCCCAGTTTCCTCTTCTCCAGAACGGAAGCGTAAGCGTTACCTCATAGTACCGGTACCACATGAGTCCAAACAGCACCAGCTCCACAGCAATGAGTACGCAAGCCTCACCCACTGTTATGAGACGTTTATACCTATCCCTCTTTCTCACTCTTCTGTTTTCTTCCATATTAAAGCATCTCCCTAAGCATCTTGTTAACAGATCCAGGATCTGCTTTACCCTTCATAGCTTTCATAACCTGACCGACAAGTGCTCCGAGAGCCTTCTCCTTGCCACCCCTGTAATCCTCTACAGCCTTCGGATTGTTATCTATGGCTGCCTGGCATGCCTCTTTAAGGGCATTGTCATCCTGAACTGTCGCAAGTCCGTTATCCTTTACATACTTCTCAGGATCAATATTCTCAGCAAATACCTTCTCGAACACTTCCTTTGCTACACCGCCGTTGATAACCCTGTCATCCACGAGCTTGATGAGCTTTGCAAGATTCTCCGCTGAAAACTTCAGGTCTTCCGCATCAACAATGTTCTCTTTCATCAGTCTCATGGTCTCTCCCATAAGCCAGTTGGACACCTTCTTTGCCGGCGATCCCAGTGCGATGGCATCCTCAAACAGATCTGCCATCTTCTTTGATGCTGTGATTATATCTATATCATAATCAGGAATTGCATATTCCTCTTTGTATCTTATCTTTTTTGCATCTCTGAACTCAGGCTGTGCATCCCTTACCTGCTGCAGCCACTCATCACTGATATGGATTGGTACAAGATCAGGATCAGGGAAATATCTGTAATCCTGTGCATCCTCCTTGGATCTCATCGGATATGAATACTCTTTTGTATCGTCCCACCTTCTTGTCTCCTGAACAACCTTCTCACCGGACTCGATGAGATCGATCTGTCTCTCTCTCTCATTCTCTATGGCTCTGGCGATGGCCTTGAATGAGTTCAGGTTCTTTGTCTCTGTACGTGTACCAAACTCCTCCGAGCCAACCTCTCTGACAGAAAGATTGACGTCAGCACGCATTGATCCCTCATTAAGCTTACAATCTGAAGCACCGAGATACTGTATCGTCTCCCTGAGCTTTTCAAGATATGCTATTACATCTTCCGCAGATCTCATGTCAGGCTCAGATACTATCTCTATAAGCGGAACACCTGAACGGTTGAAATCAACAAGTGAGCTGTCTGTATATGGATCATGGACAAGCTTACCTGCGTCCTCCTCCATATGTATCTCATGGATTCTCACATATTTCTTGACACCGTCCACCTCTATCTCTACCTTACCATCCCTGCATATTGGGTAGTAAAGCTGTGATATCTGATAGTTCTGTGGGTTATCCGGATAGAAATAATTCTTTCTGTCAAACTTACAGTTCTGTGTGATCTTACAGTTTGTCGCAAGACCAACTGCGATCGCCTTATTTACAACTTCCTTATTAAGTACTGGAAGTGAACCCGGCATTCCGGTACATACCGGACACGTATGTGTATTAGGAGCTCCTCCAAATGCTGTGCTGCAGCCACAGAATATCTTTGTCTTGGTCGCTAGCTCTACATGGACCTCAAGTCCGATGACTGTCTCATATGTCTTTGCCATCTCTTACAGCCCCCTTTCTGAAACCTGTGCAGGTCTCTTGTATTCTCTGGTCTTCTCAAATGCGTAAGCTGCTCTTATAATAGTCTTCTCCTCAAATGCATTTCCTACCATCTGTACTCCGATCGGCATTCCGTCCTTATCTGTTCCACATGGAAGTGATATTCCAGGAAGTCCCGCAAGGTTTACAGGAACGGTGTACACATCACCCAGATACATCTTAATAGGATCTGAGAGTGACTCTCCCATCTTCAGAGCTGTTGTAGGTGCAACAGGTCCAAGGATGATATCATACTTCTCAAACGCCTTGTCATATGCCTGTTTGATGAGCGCCTTTGCCTTAAGTGCTTTAACGTAATATGCATCATAATATCCTGAACTCAGCACAAATGAACCGAGCATGATTCTTCTCTTTACCTCAGGACCAAATCCCTCTGAACGACTCTTCTTGTACATGTTGTGAAGATCGGTGTACTCTGATGTTCTGTAGCCGTACTTTACACCATCGAATCTCTCAAGGTTTGAGCTTGCTTCCGCCGATGCTATGATGTAGTATGCCGGAATCGCATACTCAACCATGCCAAGATCAAACTCCTCAACTATTGCGCCTTTTGCCTTAAGAGCTTCAGCTACACCGTATACAGCTTCCTTTATCTCAGGCTCAAGTCCCTCTGTGAAGTAATCTCGTGGGAGTCCGATCTTAAGTCCCTTTACATCATCCACCAGAGCGCTTGTAAAATCATTGTCATCTCTGTTCACTGATGTTGAGTCTTTCTTGTCATACTGTGATATGACCTCAAGGATAGTTGCACAGTCCTCAACATTCTTTGCGAGAGGTCCTATCTGGTCAAGTGATGAACCGTATGCTATGAGTCCGTATCTTGAAACTCTTCCATAGGTTGGCTTTATTCCTGTGACACCACAGAATGATGCAGGCTGCCTGATTGACCCACCGGTGTCTGAACCGAGGGCACATGGAACCTCCTCTCCGGCAACTGCTGCCGCTGAACCACCTGATGAGCCGCCCGGAACCCTGTTTATATCCCATGGATTTCTTGTCTCTCCAAAGTACGATGTCTCCGTTGTGCTTCCCATGGCAAACTCATCCATGTTGGTATGTCCAACGATGACTGCCCCTGCCTCCTGGAGCTTCACCACTGCCTCGGCTGTATATGTCGGGACAAAATTTGAAAGTATCTTTGATGAACAGCTTGTCTGAACACCAGCCTGACACATATTGTCCTTTATCGCAATTGGAACTCCTGCAAGAGGACCGCTCAGCTCTCCTGCATCTATCTTCTTCTGCACTTCCTCCGCCTGGGCAAGTGCTCCCTCACGGTCAACTGTGACAAAACTGTTGTAGTCCTTCTCACAAGCCTCTATGCTGTCAAGACAAGCCTGTGTCGCCTGAACAACGCTTACCTGTCCGTCTTTAATAGCTTTTCCCAGCTCTACAGCTGTCATACCCATTAAATTCACTTCAGCTTACCTCCTAGTCAAATGTCTTTGGCACCTTGTAGCAGCCGTCTTTCTGCTCCGGTGCATTCTTCAGCATGTTCTCTCTGTCGTCGTTATTTGTGACTACGTCCTCGCGGAACACATTATTGTATGGGAATGTATGGCTCATGGCCTCCACACCATCTGTATTAAGTTCATTTAATTTGCTGACATAATCAAGCATGTCTGACATATCCTTCTTTGCCTGCTCCTTCTCCTCCTGAGAAAGCTCAAGCTTTGCAAGGATTCCAACATAATCAATAGTTTCATCAGTTATCGTCATGTTATTGTTCTCCTATCTTTTATGAGCAAAAATAAAGAATGTGCCTTTTTATTATTCTGTGTCAAATAATGTAAACACATTCTCCTGCCATGGTATTTTGTACCACAAAATTCCTTTAAAATATATCACATTCGAACATATTATGCAAGACTGAGAGTAGTTTTAGCCACCTATACATAAACACCGCCATGTAACATATTACTGTATACATGACGGTGCTAAAAATCTGCTATAACCTTACGATTCACATAACCTAACTGTACTTTTTAAGTGCATCTCTTGCCTGGTCTTCTCCAAGCCCTGTCTCTTCCAGCAGTATCTGTATTATTTCTTCATCGCTTTTATTGAATCTTCTACTTAGTCTTACTATCTCCTGAATACGTCCAATACGTACCCCATCCCTGTGTCCTTCTTCTCTTCCTTCTTCTCTTCCTTCTTCTCGTATCCTTTTTTCTATCTCAACACTCTTCATATACGCAAGACCTACCTCTCCATCATTCTTCACAGCAGTCACCATATGATGAAAGACCTTAAGTGAATCTGTACCAGCATTTTCTTCTATCGAATTTTCCATATAATGCAACAAACTCTTAAGTTCCTCCGGTGGATTTCCTTTTTTCCCCTTTGTGTACAAAAATAACGACACAGCCCCATCATCATACGGCATATCCGATTCTTCTATACACTTATTTTTCACCGTATAAACCATCCTGTCAAGTCCAAATGGATCATATGTTGTTATAAATATAACAACAACATTCCTTAAATTGCTATAATCGTCTCCAGCAGCCAAATTTGCTGAATCAATCTTCGCATGATAAAATCTGTTTCGCCTTGGCACAGCTTTTACGTCAGCCTTGCCGTCATTCTGATCCGGCTCGATATCAATTATCTCTCCATCATTCTCATCAATATACACATCCATTCTAATGCCATGTTTTTCCGGATCTGCACCGCACATAACTCGTTGCGGCACAACAGTCAGCTTGCCAAAACGGCGATTCAATATGCACTCAAGCATATACCTCACCGAACGATCTCCATACTCCTGATGACATATGAGACTCGTCATCAAAAAATCATCCACTAAATTCATGTCTTCAAGTTTCTTCATAAGTTCTCCTTTCTACAGTACATCAAAGAACCTTATCAAGAAACAGCGGCAAATATCCTTTAACCTCTCCAATGCACTATGCAAAAATAAAATATGGTATTTAAAAGCATAGAATTCATTGAATTGACTAAAGATTCTTAGATGCAGCCTTCGCTGATTGAATACAAGAATATATGCTTTGAGCATAGTTTAGCAAACTCATATATTGTTTTCAATAGTATATATTTATTTTTTTACTTTTTTATATATCACTATCCCCGCACTTCCCATAAGTGCAAGTACTATCACACCAGTTATCTCCTTTAAGGGAAGCCTGTCACCGGTATCGGGATGTCTGCCTGGCGGAGTGCTGCGCGTCGTTATCATTGTCACTGTTGTGCCAGTGGTGCTCCATGTGGTATGTTCCGTTGTCGTCTCCTCTGTCGTTGTCAACTCCGTGGTCGTGCCAGTTGTGTTTTCTGTCGTTGTGTCTTCTGTTGTCGTGTCCTCTGTTGTGGTATCCTCGGTTGTCGTATCTTCTGTGGTCGTGTCCTCTGTGGTCGTATCTTCCGTCGTTGTGTCTTCCGTCGTTGTGTCTTCCGTTGTTGTGTCTTCCGTCGTTGTGTCCTCTGTTGTCGTATCCTCCGTCGTTGTGTCCTCCGTTGTTGTATCTTCCGTCGTTGTGTCCTCCGTCGTTGTATCCTCTGCGGTCGTATCCTCCGTCGTTGTGTCCTCCGTTGTGTCTTCCGTCGTCGTGCTCTCAGTTGTCGGTTCTTCTTTTGGGAAATCAGTTCCCGGCACTCTGTGGAACTCTCCGCTGTTTGAGAATATCTCACTCACCACGCATCCATCCCAGTTATGTCCGAGATTTACTGATGCCTTTGGTGCCATCACCGTTCCAAATCCTCGACCTGCAAATGTAATACTGCCGCTGAACTGTCCATCTGCAGCAGAGCTGTCATAAAAGTTAAAATACATCCTGTTGCAGGCATTAAAATAGTTTCCATTGTCGTTTGCCTTCGCATCATTTTTGCTGCCAAATATCATATCCCCAAACACTACATCCTGCGCACCACTCAGATCAATGTTCATGAGAAGAACGGTATCCCCATCACAATCCGGGAACTCAAAATAAATCGGATTGGTATTTGCCGACAGTTCATTGTAGTCCAGCGACACAGCATGCATACCATCGCCATTTACCGCAATTCGTCTGTTATTTATATCTCCATCCAGATCTATATCCACAGTTTCCTCTGTATCAGCATACGCTCTAAGTTCCAGACTGTATTCAATAAATCTTCTCTGTATGTCAGACATATCGGCATACTTTGAGTATTCTCCCTTCTCAGCAAGCTCCGCATCAGTCTTAACATTTGCAGGTCTGTCAAGCTTTATCTCAGAGCCATTGTTCATAATTATATAAACACTGCCATCCTCTACCCTTCTAATATCTGCCCCTGTATACAGCATATCAGTATCCACATCCGACACGCAGCCGTTCATATTCTCAGCGTCCTCAAAATAGAACTCCTCATACACCCCGTAAGAATTTCTGAGTCCCGAGTTGGAATTTGCATTTAGCGTCTTTGTTATAAAATTGCTGTGCAAATGTGTCTGCACATTCAATGTATCAAAACATATCACTCCGAAATCACCCATAAGTTCTGCGATTGATCTGTCCTGCAGTACATAACTTCCATCATCAGTCTTCCCAAATGCTCCTATAATTCCAGTCGTCACGCAAAGCACTAAAATCACTGAAACTGCAGCTGCCATGAGCTGTACAGTACGAAATCCCATTCTCCTATCAAGGTTCCCTCTCATTCAATGTCCGCCTTAACTTTTTCGTCTCAAATACATGGTATTCAGCAAACATCGATGTTATTCATTTTAATTATAAAAATCCCGGGCGGATTCGACATTTTGCTCAAAACAGTGAGCTACATTATGTCTTATCCGTCCGGGATAATATTTATTTATATTTGCTTATATTTATTCGTACCTATCACTTACACTATAACTTTCGACCGTCTCCGTATTCTCATATCTCTACTCTATGATACTCACTATCTCCTCAGAGTCAGCCTTGACATTATATGTCTCTCCAATATCAAGTTTGTCATATATAGCCTCTTTAACTTTATATATCTTTTCCTTATTCTTCACTTCACATGTGACTTCATATTCAACTGATTTTTCCCCTAGCCTCTCCTTGTCTGTGAGCTGGGGATCTGGGTATTCCGGTGTTTTTCCACCGCACTCCGCAGTCTCCGTCCTGTCGTACTTCCACCTCCATATTGTATAATAATACTTCGTCTTGTATATCGGCTTATCTCTGTACACAGGGACAGACCTCGTTCTCGTCACATATCCGTAATCATCCACGTCATTTGCCACCTCGGAAAATGTTCCATCGCCATTGTCCTCGTAGCTGTACTCCACATGGGAACCTATCACTTCATATGAATCATAGGTCTCCTCGCGCTCACCCACATATTCCTGTTCTGTATGATGAACCTCCTGTTTCGTGGTCTTTAGCGTAGCGCCCTCTGGGAGTTCCCAGTCATCTTCATCACACAGAAAATATTTCTCCACATCAACACTGGTCTTCCACGACATATCCTTGACTGTTACTGTTCTCTTCTTCGGCATGGCTATGATCGCTGTAAGTCCGATTATCGCCGCTATCACAAACATGCCGATCAGTACTATCTTCCATGCTCCAAATGAACGGCTCCGTTTGCTAACCCCCTGCCCGCTGTTTTGTCCTCCGGCAGCTGTTCCTGTTCCGGATGCACTTCTGGCATTCTTTGCATCCTGTTCTTTCCTGACATCAAAATAAGCTTTATCATTTGAACCTCGTTCAGCGCCACAGCTGCTACACCGTGTGTTAAGAGCAGAATTGTAATTACCGCAATGATCGCATAACCAGTCGGCACCTTTTCCCTTTGTCCGACTCTCCTCCGCGGACAAATACCTCACTCCATCCATATAGAACTTAACTTCCTGTCCTCTCGGCTTTCCGCAGGATGGACACTCACGACTCGTTCCTTCTATATGTTTTGTACTACAATAAGGGCAGTCCCAATACCCCATTACAAGTTTACCCATATACTATATCCTCCCTGTATACTTCCTTATCTCATCTCCTACAATACACAATATGTAACCACTCTTGGGCGTGATAACCACTTCATTATACCCTGCCACCTAATGAACCTTTAGCGACAAACTACAAATAACTTACCTGAACAGACTCATCGTAATCATGAGGTGTCTTGTTATCGGTCTTATGTCCAACTGCAAGCGCTATCTGAAATGAATACCCTTCTGGTATAGCAAGTGCCTTATCAAAATATGACTTCTTTTCCCCGTGAAGAGCATCATACACACAACCTATGATCAAGTTGCCAAGTCCCATGCTCTCTGCCGCTATAGCCATATTCTGAACTGCGATTCCTGAATCCACCTTGCTCCATCTGTAATCATCCTCTGCGCTCAAGAATATCAAAACAGGCGCCTCATAATAGAAATTATGTGGCTGCTTATCCTGTCCTCGAAGTGCCCTCTTTTCCGCATCAAGTTCTTCCAGAATTGGTGCATCACCCTTGACAACTGTAAAATGTATCTCTTTCTTATTCATACCTGTAGGTCCCTGAAGTCCAGCCTCTATGATCTTCTCAAGCTGCTCCTTCGTAATCTCTTCATCACTATACGCTCTAGCCGAACTTCTCTTCCTTATTACCTCTAATACCTGATTGTCCATTGTCTTATACCTCCTATAATGAAATCTATGTTTGAATTTCCACATACTCTGATTTTTATCTATCTACTACATTTTAATTCTATACCGTAATCTCTATCTGATTTCCTTCTATGGAAACTACACAACTCTCATAATAGCCATCACCTGTCGTTCTCGGTCCGCTTATCACCTCGTAGCCATCAGACTCAAGCAGCCTGGTAAGTTCATCCACCTTTTCTTTGCTGCCCACGCTGAACGCTATATGTATCAATCCTGTTCTATTAAGCGTTTTTTTAGGATCATCCATTCCAGGTCTGTTCATTATCTCAAGCCTTGCACCATCGTCAAATGTGAGGAAATACGAACGAAAGCCCGTCATTTTATTGTGATACCCCTTGTTTGCCGATGCCCCCAGATATCTCTCAAAAAAACTCTTCGCCCCTTCAAGGTCATTCACATACATGGCAACATGCTCAATTCTCATAAATACAACTCCTCATCATCTTATACGCTACACTCAGATATAAGTTATTTTAACCTAACGCTGCGATTTTCACAATGGTATAAAAATATCACCTTTATCCATTGTCTGAATAAAGGTGATATGCTTCTTTCTTTATATATTCTCAATGCTTTTATTATCTTGAATCACTTTTTAAAGCATTCCCTCAAGTGTCTCTCTGATAGCCTTGATAAAATTCTCACTGTTGAGGACTGTAGGGTTCTCAAGTGTTGTGATGAGAGCCAGATCCTTTGTCATCTTACCATCCTCGATGGTCTTGATGGTTGCTGCCTCAAGCTTATCTGCGAAATCCTGAAGTGCCTGGATTCCGTCAAGCTCTCCTCGCTTTCTGAGTGCTCCTGACCATGCGAATATAGTTGCAACTGAGTTTGTAGATGTCTCCTCGCCTGCAAGGTGCTTGTAGTAATGTCTCATAACTGTTCCATGGGCAGCCTCGTACTCATACTTTCCATCAGGGGATACGAGAACTGATGTCATCATGGCAAGTGAACCAAATGCTGATGAGATCATGTCACTCATTACATCTCCATCATAATTCTTACATGCCCAGATGTAACCGCCTTCGCTCTTCATAACACGGGCAACCGCATCATCTATAAGTGTGTAGAAGTACTCGATACCTGCTGCATCGAACTGCTCCTTATACTCCGCATCAAATATCTCCTGGAAGATATCCTTGAATGTGTGGTCATACTTCTTTGATATAGTATCCTTTGTCGCAAACCACAGTGTCTGCTTTGTATCAAGCGCATACTTGAAACAGCTTCTTGCAAAGCTCTCAATAGACTTGTCCACGTTGTGCTGTCCCTGAAGAACACCAGGGCCATCAAACTTATGGATAGTCTCCTTTATAACCTGTCCGTCATCGCCTGTGAATACAAGCTCTGCAGTTCCAGGACCTGGAACATCGATCTCTACACTCTTGTACACGTCACCATATGCATGTCTTGCGATGGTGATAGGCTTCTTCCAGTTCTTAACACATGGCTCGATTCCCTTTACAACGATAGGTGCTCTGAATACTGTACCATCGAGAATTGCTCTGATAGTTCCGTTAGGACTCTTCCACATCTCCTTGAGATTGTACTCCTTAACTCTTGCTGCATTAGGTGTGATGGTTGCACACTTTACAGCTACACCATACTTCTGTGTTGCATATGCTGAGTCAAATGTTACCTTGTCATCTGTCTCATTTCTATGTACAAGTCCAAGGTCATAGTACTCTGACTTGAGATCGATAAATGGATAGATAAGCTCATCCTTGATATACTGCCAGAGAATTCTGGTCATCTCATCTCCATCCATCTCTACAAGTGGTGTGGTCATCTGAATCTTTTCCATGTTTATGTCCTCCATTTTTATATTTCTTTTTTGAATTTCTTTTTTGAATTTTATTTTTGAATATTTTTATAATTCTTTGAATTTTCTAAGTTATATTATACCCACTGCCGATTATAAACCATAAAGGGCTATATTTCTAGTTTTTTTGAATCATGCCTGCCATTTATTAATATTATTAAGCCCCATATGCTGACATGCAAATGAATGTTTATCATATATCATACATATCCATATATGCCTCTGACGGACACTTCACCTGATATTATATCGCGCACAGCTCCATCAGCATCCCTGACAAGAAGTCCGCCGTCAGGGGAAAGTCCCAAGGCTGTATACTCAGTTTTCTGATCTCCCTCTATGACATATACCTGCTTATCCTTGTTCACAAGATAACTGTTGTACTCATCAACAAGAAATCCCAGATCTTTATTTTTTACAAACTCATCATATAGTTTTTCAAACTCATTTGACACCTGCGCTATGAACCATGACCTGTCACATCCCCTGCCGTTCTCCAGAAGAATTGATGTCGCCTTGTCCGCAATGTCCTCCGGGAAACTCTGGTTATATACATTTATACCAATTCCCACGACAACATAACTAATATCAGTTCCCTCTGAACTCATCTCTGTAAGTATTCCGACAAGCTTCTTTCCATCTGAAAGTACGTCGTTGGGCCACTTTATCTGAGGCTTGACACCATCCACTTTGCCGAATGCTCTTGCAAGTGCAACCGCCGACACCAGAGTTATCCTGGATACGCACGAGATATCTATATCCGGTTTTAGCAGATACGACATGGATATCGTTGTTCCCTTATCTGAATTCCAGCTATGTCCCCTCCGGCCTTTTCCTGCCGTCTGCTCATTTGCAACAAACAATGCGCCGTGTACAAGATCCGTCTCACCAACAATCTTAGCGCGGGTGTTTGTTGAATCAGTTTCATCATAGTAGTAGAGTTTTCTTGCAAATGTCTTCGTGTTGAGGTACCTCGATATATTTTCCTCAGACATGACATCAGGAACGCTAACCAGCCTATAGCCTTTATTATTAACTCCTTCTATGACATATCCATCATTTTTCAGAGCCTGTATATTTTTCCACACTGCGGTTCTTGACACACCCAGCAGCTCACATAATTCCTGTCCTGATACAAAACCATCCGTACTCTGGAGTTTTTCAAGAATTTTCTTTTTCATCTGTTCTTACCTTCTCTCTGAAAATATTGTACACTGCCTCACATTTTGCCTTCGCCCCGGCAAACGGCACTACATAACTCTCCTTCCCCCTGTCGAACTTAAAAATATAATACTTCATCTCGGGATCTGGTTCTATCATTGTATAACCCGTCACTGCTTCATATGGTATGATCTTACTTCCACCCTTTTGAAGTATCGTTATCCTGTCCTGTCCAAACAAATATGTAGCATCATATGCTGCACTCCTGAATGACGCCCTTACAATATAAAACCCATATGCCATGGCTGCTATAGAAACCGCCGCCTTCAAAAACCTGTAGTGACCTCCCATGGCCCACCACATACACGCGATTCCAATCAGTATAAATACTATTCCCACAATACGATAGGCAGCTCTGGTATTCTTTCTCTTGATAACCTTCTGTCTGATTATTCCATCAATCTGGGACTCCTGCTCCTCTCGTCTCGCCCGCTCAAGCTCATCCACTAGCTTTCCTGCCTGATTCACAAGAACTTTCTGCCTGTAAGATTTTGCTGTGCCACCGTTCATACTATTTATATTCCTGATTTCTTCTCTGCCCGTTTTATTATTCTTGCCAATCTTTTTATCGTTCTTTTTTTTATTATTTTTTTTATCGCTATCTCTGCTCATTCCATATCCCCCACCAGGTCATTATCGTTATCGACATTACCCTGGTTTGTATCCATGCGCTTTATGCACAATTATTTTCTCTTTTTTCATCACTTTTACGACTATACTTATATTAGTTCAGAGACTAATATATATCAAGTTTCCAGCATTACAAAAGTGTTTACATTTTACCACGTTTAATCACCTTTTTTCCATATATAAAATCATTAAAAGGTGATTAACTAGCAAACACATGATATCGTGAAAACAAGCAATTTATAAACAAACAACTAGATTTTTGAGAGGTGAATCACATGAAGAATTTTATTGCGCGCATCAGTGGCACAAAAGACCTCACTGAAGGAAAGCCTTCAAAGCTTATATTGAACTTTGGTCTGCCCCTTCTCTTTGGTCTGATATTTCAGCAGTTTTATAATATGGTAGATTCTGTAATAGTCGGGCAGAAACTTGGGACTGACGCGCTGGCGGCGGTGGGTTCCACCGGAAGCATCAACTTCATGATACTCGGTTTCTGTATAGGAATCTGCAACGGATTTGCAATACCTGTTGCACAGGCTTACGGTGCGAAGGATTTCAAGGCTCTTAAGGCTTATATAATCAACAGTATATGGTCATCCGTTGCACTGGCTGCTGTTATAACAGTGGCAGTAAGTATCTTTACCATGCAGATACTCAAGGTTCTCCGAACACCTTCGAATATCATCGATGATGCATATATATACATATTTATAATATTCCTGGGCATTCCGGCAACCTTCCTCTACAACCTGACCGCCGGGATACTGAGATCACTCGGAGACAGTATCACACCTGTCATATTCCTTGTGGGTTCATCAATTGTCAACATAATACTTGATCTTATACTTGTTGTTCCTATGGGCGTCGCCGGAGCTGCAGTTGCCACAGTAGCTTCACAGGCAGTGTCAGGAATCATATGTACGATATACATGACAAAGAAACTGAAGTATCTTGAATTCAGTAAAGAGGATTGGACATTCAGCATGCGTCACTGCCTTAAGCTCTGCGGTATGGGTCTACCTATGGGACTGCAGTACAGCATAACAGCCATAGGCAGTGTCATTCTACAGACCGCAGTCAATGATATGGGTTCAACATATGTTGCAGCCGTATCAGCAGGGTCCAAGATTTGCATGTTCATGTGCTGTCCTTTCGATGCAATGGGCTCCACCATGGCAACATACGGAGGTCAGAATGTTGGTGCCAGGCGTCTTGACCGTGTTGATCAGGGACTTAAAGCCTGTATCAAGATGGGAATCATATATGCCCTCGTGGCTCTGGCTTTCTCCATCGTGTTCGGAAAGCAGCTTGCACTTCTCTTTGTAAAGAAGGAACAGATTGAGCTTATCGGCTACATATATGAATTCGTGGTTATCAACGCCGCATTCTACATATTCCTGGCTCTTGTGAATATCGTAAGATTCATGATACAGGGGCTTGGCTACTCGACTTTCGCCATACTTGCAGGCATATGTGAGATGATAGCCCGTTCTGTTGCCGGTTTCGTGCTGGTGCCTCATTTCGGTTTCATCTGCGTATCACTAGGAAGTCCGCTTGCATGGGTATGTGCTGATCTCTTCCTGATCCCTGCGTACCTGTGGGTTATGAAACAGCTGAGACGAAAGTTCGGGAAAAATAAAATTAGCCGTGCCAAATCCGCAACGGCAACAATATAATCGGTTTATGAACAGACTCACTTGTGTCTCAATCACATGTGAGTCTGTTTCCTTTGCACCCTATTGGGATACTAAAGTCTGTTCTGCATCCTTTCCTGTTTCGGAGTGATCCCCCTCCACTTTTTATACACTCGGATAAAATAACTGCTGTCCGAAAAGCCATTTTCCTGCGCGATATATTCCATGGAATAATCCGAATACAGCAGCATGTTCTGCGCCTTATTGAGCCTTATATACAATATGTATTCCTTACACGATCTTCCATAACGAGCCTTAAATGATCTGGCAAAGTGTGAATAACTCATACTGCACATTTCTGCCAGATCTTGAACCTCTATCTGTTCTGACGAATGCGCATCTATATATTCCAGTATGTGATTGAAATACACATCACCATCCGACCTCTTATGCTTAAAATCTCCATTTGTTTTCATTTGTCTTGCCATGATGATGAGCAGCTTATATATCCCAGACTGAACCGCAAGCATGTACATCTCCCGTTTTTCCATATACTCCTCAAATATATCCTGAACAATATCTGCCATACTTTCTTTTAGTTTTTCAGACCTTATAACAGTACAGAAATCTGTAGTCTCCGTCTTGTATACAAAACAATCATACATTTTCCTTATATAAGTCTGGGGAATGCCCAGTGTATACATATTAAACTTTATGACCGCATACTTCACCGGCTCCGCACAGGTCTTATCCGCCTTTATACTGTGGAGCTGCAGCGGATATAGATAGCACATATCCCCTTTTCTGAGGACCGTCTCTCCATCATTGCAGATCACCCGGATAGATCCGCTGACTATATAAAGTACCTCACTGTAATAGTGCCAGTGCAATTCAGAATGCACACAATCTGTGTAAAATATATCATATGGCTGTTTCATCTCATCAATGTACTCAAACATTTCCATAGCAGTCTCTCCCCCTACGATCCAAGTTGTATCATGATAGGTTTATACAATTTTTTGCTCTTTATATAATACAATTATTACATTTATTTGTATATGATAAAAGCATATCAAACACATACTAATGAAGGAGAAAATAAGATGCAGAAAGCAGCAAACAAGCACATATCGCATTCAGCACAGAATCTACTGGATTATTTATCGGAGATTGCCGGTAATAAGATAATAACAGGTCAGCACACACAGACCAATCCTATGGAGGAGATTGACTATATATACGAACAGACAGGCAAATGTCCGGCACTCAGAGGTTTCGAGCTGCTTGGATACTCGCCAAACATAAACTATAATGATGCATCCGCAGAATGTCTCACAGAGGTATATGAAAATCAGGATACCCTTGACACCGCTCTCGAATGGGCAAAGAAAACAAATGGCATTGTCACTTTCACATTTCACTGGTTCTCTCCGGTTGGAGGTCGTGACAAGAGTTTCTACACAGAGAACACTGACTTCAACGCTGAAAAAGTGTTCATTCCAGGCACAAGAGAACGTGATGCTTTCTACCACGATATGGACATCATCGCAAAGGAACTCCGAAGATTCCAGCTTGAAGATATCCCGGTTCTGTGGAGACCTTTCCACGAGTCCGAGGGCACCTGGTTCTGGTGGGGTGCCAAAGGTCCTGCTGTTGCGGCAAAGCTCTACAGACTCATGTTCGACTACTATACAAATGTACTGAACATCAACAACCTTATATGGGTATGGAACTGTCCTACAAAGGGCGTATACCCTGGAGATGACTTCGTTGATATTGTCTCCATGGACATATATCTGCCGGAATACACAGCAACCGATTACAGTGAAGAATACACAAAGCTTGTAGAAGCTACCTCTCCGAACAAGGTTGCCGCCCTTACCGAAGTTGGATATATACCGGATATACATCTTCTGGAGAAGTCACACACTCCATGGGCATACTACATGACATGGTCTGAAGAATTCTGCATAGGAGAAAAATTCAATTCCAACGAAAATCTTAAGGCTATGTATGACAGCCAATATGCTGTTACCGGAAAGTAAGTGGGTAAGTCTGTTATATGTAACGGCTGTAATGCTCACTTTATAAAACGACTTCAAAAATCGTTCCTCCAGACGGATTAGGCTTAACTGCAATATTGCCATCATGCACTATCACGATCTCGCGGACAAGAGCAAGTCCCAGTCCTACGCCGCCAAGCTCACGGCTTCTGGATTTATCCACGCGAAAGAAAGGTTCAAACACGCGATCCTTCAGTTCTTCCGGGATACCATTTCCGGTATCCTCTACTGACAGGTAAACGTGTTTTTCCTTCTGACGCGCTGTCACTGTAACCCGTCCTCCTGTGCGGTTATATTTTATAGCATTCTCAACAAGATTGTATAACATCCTGTAAATAAGGATGTCACTTCCTATCATAGTTACATCCGTACATTCTCCAATAAGTTCTATATCCTTTTCCTGTGCAAGAGGTTCCAGATCCGCCAATACCTCATCAACAAGCGCGTCGACCATTATTTTATCATCCCGGCTCACAGTTTGAAGCTCACTCATATCAAGAAGTGTCTTTACCATTTTGCTGAGTCTCTCATTCTGTTCAGTTACCATCTTTATCGTCTGCAGAGTGACTTCATCATCTCCCGGATGCCGGGAAGAATTATATGAATCAAGCTGTATCTGCATTAAGGACAGTGGAGTTCTGAGCTCATGTGCTGCATTTGCAGTAAACTGTCTCTGTATCTCAAATGCATCCGAGAGGCGTTCAAGCATCTTGTTATATGAAACGCTGAGCTGGTTCAGTTCTTTAACATTGTTTTCTTCTATTCGTGAATCCGCCAGATTCTGTGCCTGTACCTCTTCAATTTTATCAGAAAACTCACTGATCGGCTTTAGTGCATGCCCACTTATAAAATATGTAGCTACTCCGCCAAGCAGGGCCAGCAAGGCAGAAATTATCAGGCTGTTTTTCTTGTAATCTGCCTTATTATTGTACACCTTAACAGAAAAGTCATTTGCAAATTCATCCCACTTATCCTCCGGAATACTGATATATATTTCATCAGTACCGCTCCCATTATCATCTCCCTGGGCATCAACGGTTTCTTGCAGAGAATCAATATAATACACTCCATTTTTATAGACAAGCAAAGTAAGGCATCCACATATAAGCGCAATATATAATGTGATTATACAGGTAAGCCTCCACTGCAGCGACATTCTTTTCATCTGTCGGACTCCTCTCGTATTTTATATCCTTCTCCCACCTTGTTCAAAATCGGATCATATCCAAGCACTGCCTTAAGCTTTCTTCTCAGCGAAGACATATGTACTCTGATCGCTCCACTGAAGCTGTCAACCGAAGCATCCCAGACATGCTCCATCAATTCCTCCTGGCTTACCGGTCTGCCCAGATTAAGAAGCAGATATTCCAGGATTCCATTTTCTTTTCTTGTAAGGGGAACCTTTTCTCCTTTTGCGTATGCCTCACGTTTTATCGTGTCAAACTTTATCCCGCCACTTTCCAGACATACATCCTTCTGTACAAATTTTCTTCTTGTAAGACTTCTGATACGCGCCTCAAGCTCCTGCAAATGAAATGGTTTTTCCATATAATCATTTGCACCTGCATCCAGCCCTTCAACCTTATCCGCAATTTGTCCCCTCGCAGATAATATGATAACCTTTGTCTCCTCATTTTGCTGTCTGAGTTCCTTTAAAATCTCCATTCCATCCACACCTGGCAGATTCAGATCCAAAACGATCAGATCATATTCCTCTGACAGAATGCATTCAAGAGCCTCTTCTCCGTCATAACAGGTATCCACCTCATACCCGGCATCATACAGGCCTTTCGCAACCATATCACATATCTGCTTCTCATCTTCAACTATCAATAATCTCAAAACTGTCACCTGTTTCTTAACAAAAATCCTTCTTAACAAAAATTTTACAACAGCTATTGTATAATATCCAAGTCAGCTGGTCAACAAACACAATCATGAAAGGAGCTGCAATAACTTGAAGTACAGGAAAATGTCTCAGATCATTTTACTCATCACGGGTATGGCAATGATCAGCTATGGTGCAGTCAGAGGTGAAGCGGCTGCCGTGCTCAGCAAAGCAATAAAATTATGTCTGGAGTGTGTAGGAATTGGATAAGAACAAATCACTGTCAAAAAAAACAGCCAGAATACGCGGATGGATACAGGCAGCAGCCACGCTGCTTACCAATATTCACATCCCCAATTTATTTAAAGGCAAGATCTATCAGGGCAAAGCAAAAACAGTATGCGTACCAGGACTAAACTGTTACTCCTGTCCTGCTGCAACAGGAGCGTGTCCCATCGGTGCATTTCAGGCGGTCGTCGGATCATCCAAATTTAAATTTTCTTACTACATAACCGGTTTTTTCATTTTAATCGGTGTGATCCTCGGAAGATTTATATGTGGGTTTTTGTGTCCATTTGGATGGTTTCAGGATCTGCTTCACAAAATCCCCGGGAAAAAGTTTTCCACAGCCAGGCTGAAACCACTAAAATACCTGAAATATATAATCCTTATTGTTTTCGTTATACTTCTGCCGATGCTTGTAACGAACTCCATAGGAATGGGAGACCCGTTCTTCTGTAAGTATATTTGTCCACAAGGTGTTCTGGAAGGTGCTATACCACTTTCACTCGGAAATGCAGCTATACGCTCTGCACTCGGAAAGCTGTTTTCATTTAAATGCCTTATTTTAATTACAGTTGTCGTTCTGAGTATTCTGTTCTACAGACCCTTCTGTAAATGGATTTGTCCTCTCGGCGCAATCTACTCATTATTCAACAAGGTCAGCCTTATGAGTATCAAGGTTGAAAGCAGCAAATGTGTCGGATGCGGTAAGTGTTCAAAGGCATGCAAAATGGATGTAGATGTATGCAAAACACCAAATCATCCGGAATGCATACGATGCGGAGCATGTATGAAGGCATGTCCAAAAGATGCGATCCACTATCAGTTTATGGGAAAGCCATGTTCCCAAAAAGGACATAAGCAAGCTTCCAAAACCAACATGTAACAATCAACCATACTAATATTATTTAAAGGAGCAATTATTTATGAAGACAAAAAGAACATTAATATCTATTATCACTCTCTGTGCAGCTTTATCTCTCACGGCATGTAACGGATCAGGATCCGCCACTACTGAGAATTCACAAAAAACCCAGACAGAATCTACCACTGAAGCTGTGGACAATTCCAACACAAAGCTGGATGATCTATATCAGCAGGAGAACCAGATATTTGCAGATCACCAGGATGTATGGAACAAGGCATTTGGCATGGCGAATAAAAGCGATGCTGATCCAAGCGGAGATTATGCCGATTATCTGGCCGGCATAATAGAATCGAACAAGGAATCCTTTACGGATGATGAACTGAAAACACTTAACAATGATATCGAAACTATCAGACAGATTGAAAAGCAGATAGCTGAAATCGAAAATAAAAACGCAGGATCAGAAAGCACCGACCAGAATGACAGTTCCGAAGAAATCACGCCTTTCAAGAGTTTCTCCGGCAAGAATTTTGACGGTAATTCTGTTGACGAAAGCCTGTTTTCCAATAATGCAGTAACTGTCGTTAATTTCTGGTTTACCGGCTGCAAGCCTTGTGTCGCAGAATTGTCCAAGCTTAATGAATTAAATGATGCCATCAAATCGATGGGCGGCGAGGTAGTAGGTATCAACACAGAGACATTTGACGGAAACGAAGATGCTATCAAGGAAGCCGCAGCCGTTCTTGACAGCCAGGGTGCAAAATACCGCAATATCTCCGTTGACTCTGATTCTAGCGTAGGCAAATATGCCTCCGACATCATGGCATTTCCTACAACCATACTAGTCGATAGAAATGGTAATATTGTCGGAGAGCCTATGCTTGGAGGGATCGACGATCAGGCTAACTACGACTCTCTCATGAAACAGATCCAGTCAGTGATCGACGCTGATAACAAGGATAAATAATTATAGTTGACTTTAAATTGAATATACTAATGAAATGACAAGAAGCCATTGAGACCGTTTCAAGTTTTGTGTAAACGTTAAAAACTGATATAAGATTTGTGAATAGTTACAAATGGGCAGAGCCGATTTTCCGGATTCTGCCCATATCTGCATTATACAGTAGTTTTTAGGCATGTCAATAAAACCTGCCTAAAATTGACTGCTTTACAGGTTCCGTCCCGCCAGACGTTCTTCAAAATAAATTTCAAGCTGGGAATGGATCTGTCCCCAGTCCTGCCTGTGTCCGGTCCATTTTTTCGTGATATCCATGGTTGCCAGATACAGCATTTTCAAAAGGCTGTCATCCGACGGAAAAACCGTTTTGCTTTTGGTCACTTTCCGGAGCTGGCGGTTGAATCCTTCAATGGCATTTGTGGTATAAATCAGCCGTCTTACTGCCTCTGGATATTTGAAATAAGTGGACAGTGTTGCCCAGTTATCATGCCAGGATTTATAGATTTTCGGGTACTTGGAATCCCATTTATCCTTGAACAGTTCCAGTTCATTTAAAGCGGTTTCTTCCGTTGGAGCCGCATATACAAGCTTCAGATCAGCCATCAGTTTTTTGATATCTTTGTAAGAAACAAACTTCGTTGAATTACGGATCTGATGGATGATACACTGCTGAATCTCTGTTTTTGGATAAACAGCCTCGATTGCCTGTGGAAATCCATTTAAACCATCAACGCATGCAATCAGGATATCCTCAACGCCTCTGTTTTTTAATCCATTCATGATAGAAAGCCAGAACTTCGCACTTTCGTTTTCTCCAACATACATTCCAAGAACATCTTTTTTCCCATTCATATCGATACCAAGGGCAATGTAAACCGCACGTTTTACAATACGTCCTTCACTGCGGACGTGATAGTGGATTGCATCCATAAATACTACAGCATACACTTCTTCCAAAGGGCGTTCCTGCCATTCTTTTACAATCGGCAGGATTTTGTCTGTGATCCGGCTGATTGTGCTGTCAGAAATATCAATATCGTATAATTCACGCATGTGGGATTCAATGTCTCCAGTTGTCATTCCCTTGGCATACATGGAAAGTATTTTTTCTTCCATGTCCTGAGTTACGGTATTCTGATATTTTTTAATCAGCTGTGGTTCATAATCACCATTACGATCCCTTGGGATTGCCACATCCATATCTCCATAACTGGTGTGCATGGTTTTGCTGGAATGTCCATTTCTACTATTGTCTGTTTCTTTGTTTCGATAGTCGTACTTGGAATATCCTAATTCTTCATCCAGTTCTTCATCCAAAGCACCTTCCAAAATGACAGACATCATGTCACGCATGATACTGTTTACATCGGTGCCGTCTTTGATGCTGATATCATTATTCTTCAGATAATCACGCATCATTTCTCTCATTGCTGCTTTTTGTGGGCTGTCTTTTCTTCTTGCCATAAAAATAACCTCCAAACTGAGTAATTTTATCTTACATCAGTTTGGAGGTTTACACAAACTTTGGGATGCTCCCAAGCCATTCTGCTTTTTAAAAAAAGGTCATCTGGTTTTCAAGAAACCAGATGACCTTTTCCCGTGCAATAAAATTCTATTTATTCTCCCATGCTCAATTCCTGTAAAATCGGATTCTCCTGCGCATCATACTCGTATTTTACTCCATCCGAAAAGACAAGATTAAATTTTTTGTTTTCATCGGACGTAAAATACCCCAGCAACACAAGTGCATCCTCTGAACCCGCAAAACGAATCGTTAAATCATTCCAGTTCGTCCGTTCAACAAGAATGTCTTCGCATTTCAAGCCCTCGCAAAAGATAATCTCATTGATTCCACTGTTATCGCTGATACTGTCCGTCCCATACCCAATGCCAAAATAGTATGTGTCATTACCTGCTCCGCCTTCCAAATAATCATTTCCGGCTTCTCCAAGCAGGCAGTCATTTCCATTTCCGCCTAAAATCCTATCATCACCAGTACCACCATAAAGTACATCTGTACCATCCGAACCATTTAACGTATCCGCGCCGTCCAAACCATAGTATGTCATACGTCCGCCATCAAATCCCAACATATAATCACTTCCGGCAGTTCCATACAATGTCCTGCATGGACTTCCAAAATCTGTAATTCCAAATACGGAGCCGTCACAAATCACCTTATACTGGCGGTTGGCATCCGAAACAAAGAAGTTTTCTATGATGAGCTTATCAGCTCCTGAATCACTCAAACCGGCTTCACCACTTCCATCCAGAATCATCGTCAAATTATTCCAGTTTGTTCTATAAGCTTTTATATCTGAAATTCCGTAGCCTGTTATTTCTATGATATTTTCACCCTGTGCATCCGAAATCGTGTCCGTACCATATCCTTTCTGATAGATATATACATCCGCTCCGGCACCGCCGTATAGCATATCCGTTCCCTTTCCGCCATCTAGATAATCATCGCCGCCGTTTCCGGCAATTCTATTATTTCCGTCGCCTCCAATAAGATTATCCGAAGCTTCGCTGCCGTTTAACTGATCGTCGCCGTTTTCCGCAACAATGGTCGTTCCATCAGTATATATACTGGTATGGTATTCTGTTCCTTCCCAGTCATTGATTGTGCGCAGTACGCCGCCGGAAGCAGTTGCATATTCTACAAGACCATCCGCAAATATCAGCCGGAACCCACGAGCATCCTCATTGATGCAATAATTCTTAATCACAATAGATGTTTCTGTGCCTTCAAATACAATAAGCAAATCATTCCAATCTAACCGATATGCTTTTATCTTCGTAGATTCCAACCCATCTGCACACACGATTGTATTCTTCCCCTCGGTGTCCTTGATTGTTACCGTTCCGCAGGAAGGAGATATATAGTATGTGTCATCATCTGCTCCGCCATCTATAAAGTCATTCCCGCTTTGTGAAATCACAACATCATTGCCTGCTCCGCCACTTACATAATCATTGCCTGCTCCGCCGCTTATGATGTCATCTCCATTTTCTCCAAAGACCTGATCATCTCCATCCATGCCATAGACCACATCTGCATCGTCTCCTGCCAATATCCGGTCTACATCTCTATCGCCAAATATATAATCTGCATTGCTTCCGCCGACGATATAATCATACTCTGCCCCTGCAAAAATAAAATTTTTACTGTTTTCTGCAAAGACTGCGTCTGAGTTTTCCGTACCGGAAATAATGTTTACATTGTCTGAAACATCTCTTTTATCTGATGCCTGAGCAGAGGAATCCATCGCATCATCTGATGCATCCGCATCCGTTGGCGTTGCTATCTGCGGTATCTCCTCTGTTACATCAGGTGAAGAATCCGTTTCACCGTCAATCTGCGGCAGCTCCGCAGCATCCGTTTTTGTCAGAATATCTGAGACATCAACTTCATCTTCCCCAACATAAACAATGAAACGTTCTGGATTGTCGGAATATCCGGTAACCACAAGACGATCCGCTGTACCCGAAATCAAAAAGAATAAATCATCTCCAACTTTCATCGCCGTCAAATCGTTCAAATGAATTCCTTCGCCAAACTGAATCGTCGAAGTGCCGGAGTTATCCTCTATAACGTCCACGCCATCGCTTTTATCAAATATGTATGTGTCATCGCCTTCTTCTCCAAACATATAATCATTTCCTTTGTTTCCACAGAGGATGTCCGCACCTGCACCGCCGAATAAAATATCATCGCCATCACCAGCCTTGATCTGATCTTTTCCATCTCCGCCATAGATTGTATCAGCGCCGTCTCCCGCTTCTATCTGATCGTCTCCTGCATTTCCATAAATGATATCCTTCCCTGCACTTCCGATAATCGTATCGTTCTCCGCATACCCATACATATAACTATCTTCTACTACTGCCTTTAATGAATCTTCCGTTTCGGTTCCATAGATATAATGAAACGGACTGTCTTCATCCAAACAGTGTATTTTTTTATCACGGAATATCAATGTATAGTCTGTATACACTTCATCTTTACAGAAATTTTTCAGCGTCAACGTATCATTCGTTCCCTGAATGCGAATCTCTGCGTCATATTCATTTACTCCATTCACACGTATATCCTTGCTTGATACACCCGTAAACCGTATCGTGTTGCTTCCGCCATAGTCAACAATTATATCCTGACCATATCCGGTAGAAAATACATATTCATCGTCTCCATCTTCAGAAGTATCTCCGATGTTTCCACCATAGAGTATATCATTTCCGGATCCTCCATCCAGACAATCATCACCGGAGCCTCCGGAAAGAATATCATTTCCGGCATTTCCGTATAATTTATCTGAACCATCTTCTCCATATATACGATCCGAACCGCTTCCACCACTCAACTGGTCGTCCCCTGCTTTTCCAAATATATATGAATTCTGATTTGTACCGCTATAACGATCCGCTTTCTCCGTTCCAATATATACATATCCGGTTTTTGCCAGTTCAATCACCTCTGCATAATGAGTCGATATTGCAGAAAAATGCTCACTCCATGTAGAAAGCATCTCCGATTGATGCATCTCATCATACCATGCCAGATACAGACAGAAGTCATACAAAATAGAATCAACATCCTCGCCATCTGAAATCTTTTCATCAATGAGTGCAACCGGAAGATTCAGCAAAAGATTGTCTTTCCCGTCTTCATCCTGATATTCTACAACACTATACCAGTATCCGCCCAAGCTGGAATTCAGGTTGAGCATGTTATAGTATCCATCCTCTATCGTACCATAAATATCTTTTAAAATAGCCGCTGCATTGACATTTGGACAAGTGCCGTCAACACCTTCAAATCCTCGTCCCATACATTCTTCAATTACCTTTAAATCTCTGGCGTCGATATTACCGCCTCTGCTGTTTGCTTCAATATCGGAAGCACCTGCAAGGAAATACAAAATTTCTTTTATGCAGCACCTTTTTTCTGCTATATCATTGGATTCTACAAATGTATACACCAATTTTTCCAATTCGCCGGTTTCATCCTCCGCCAGCGCCTGATAAATATTCGGAATATTTCCTGTCGTTTTGATATCTCCATGTGTCGTATCTGATGTTTTCACCGGAAACCAGAATTCACTTGCTTCCGTTGTCTTGCCATTTTCCAGCACGACCTCCGACGTCTCCGCTATCAATGTTCCGGTCGTCTCATCCAACACGCTTGTTTCCTTATGTTCCAGTCCAATCGATGTGATTCCCGTTTCTTCCAATGAAAAAAGCTCAGTCATTTCTGAAACACCGTTATGATTCTTATCAATCCAGATTAAAAGCTGCCCATAAACATCATCCTCTTTATCTATTACCTTATCACCATTGATATCATATTCTGCAAGTGCATCAAAACCAGAAGACGACAATGCTCCGCTTGACAGCGTTACCTGATCGCCAAACAACTCTCCGCCATTGTCAATCTTACCATTCTTATTTCTGTCAAGTGCTATAAATCCGTCCTCGTTGCCAATCCATGCCGTCTTTTCTGCAAAGCCGTTGTTGTCGAGGTCAAAATTCACGCCGTCAGCAAGCGTGGACAGCTCGATGCCATCTGTTCCCAAATCTACCACCAGCGGATCTCTTGGCGGCTGAGCGTTTCCAGCCTGGTCATATTCATCCGCCAAATCCTGCAGACTGTCTGTAATGTCGTTTAATGCGTCTTCATCCCCATTTTGAATTGCATCGCTAACGGCTGCTGCCATATCCTCGCCACAATATATCTCCACCGCGGTCATAAAATCGTCTTGGGCATTTTGTAGTTCTTGAGCATAAACATTCGTTTTTGAAACCATAACTGCTCCCGTAATTCCCGCAGCACTCGCTCCTGCCGTTTTCAATACTTTTGGCAGATTCGCTGCTACCGTTGTCTTGAATGACTCGCAGGCAGCAATAATAGCCTCGGATACCGAATTCCATGTATTCGGATTTCTGTTTATTGCCACATTTGCCGCCTGAAGCGTCGTAGCAGTTGCTACGAGCGTTAAATACACATATGGATCGATTGCAACCAAACCTTCACCACTTGGTTTGTCAGTCTGATCATTGTTTCCATAGTCCTGAGTGTCAGTATATGATTCTGTTTTATTCTTTGACGGCACACTAACTGTCACCGGCGAAGGCTCCGGCTCTGGTTCTTTCTTTTTTTCGTATCTTTTGAATTTATATAAGATCAAACCATTATTTTGAACGGTATAGGTAACGACGTAAGATACTGTATCACTTATCGAAAATGTACAGCTGCTACTCGAAATAGTGGATGCGTCACCGATAAAATATGTTGTTTTTGATAAATCAATGGAACCATCTTTAACATAACCCATTTCATTTGTGCAATTCCCTGAAAAAATATATTTTGACAACTGCTCTTCTCCCAATAGTTTCTTCGGGTTAACAGAATAGGAATAAGGCTTTACTTCCCATAGATAAGTAGACCCATCTTCTTTTATAGCAATATCCGCCCTTCCCTTTTTCCCCGTCTTTTTTCCACTTGCATTGACAAATTCGATACCATACTCTAGCTTTATTTCTTTTGATGACATATACCTTGAAAATATATCCTTCTGTACTTCTGTATGAAATCGATTCCACACCAAATGGTCTTTATAGATTGCCGTTCTCCAATCCCCTGCCCGCACCTTGACATCAGCAATTGAATCAGATTGTGCTTCCGCTTTCGCCTCGCCAATACTTGAAACCTCATCTGACAAAGTTGCAAGAATTGTCTCTCCTGATTTTCCACTTTCTGCGAAAACTATACTGCAGTTCGTCGGTAACACTGTTAATAACATTGATATTGACAGCACTACAGCAATAATCCTTCTTGTCATTTGTTTTAATTTCATATGCTTACTCCCTTCTTTTTGCCCCCCGTCTTTTACACTTCAATTCCCATCGTACGTATTGCGTTTAAATTTTTTTCTGCACGTTCTGCTTTTAATCGTTCAATCTCATTTTTAGTTATTTCATCTGAAAAAAAATTTTCATATTGTTTAATATCATCATTGTATCTTCCTTCACACCTAAGCAATCTCTCCTTTCCTTCCTTTTCTGTCATCTTTTTTTCTGAAACACGTTGCATCACCCTTCTCTTTGCCTCTTGTAAATCATTTTGTACTTTTGCGCTGTAAGATTCTACATCTGGATACTTTGCCGGCAAAATAAATACATCCCCATTACATTCAGTTTTTCTACTAATTTCTAACTCATCAAAACCATATAACTCCAAATAATCCACACAAGTCTTTAAATCCACCACCTTGTCAAACGCCGGAATTATATAATGCTCTATGCCAGTCATGGCAAACGCAATCTGTTCCCTAAGAGATGCTTCATCTCCCTTTTTGATGATATAGTCAACTCCCGGCTGTTCATTCTCATAAACCGGTATTCCGTTTCGCTTTGCCTTAACATACATTTCAAGATGCGTAGTATTTATCCAGTCCATGCTGGCATACACAGAACGGTTCAGATTAATCTCCGGGCGGTATATACTGCCGACCGCACAGTATACTTCAAACCGTTTTTCCTCCAACTGCAGCGACAGAGCCTGCTCCAGCCGATAGTTGATGACTTGAATAATCTCGGGCGTTGCCATCCTCACAAAGTGCGGATACCTCCCCTTTACTTTCTTGAACCCATGCGGTTCCAGCGTTTCCTTAAATGCCGCTTTAAGACTCTTGTCCACTTCCAATGTTCCCATTTCTCTTGCTCGCACACAACAGATGTACGATACCTCCTTTTCGTTAAATTTAATTAAAAAACGGAGTAAATACTGATGCACTCAGTGTTTACTTGATTTGTTTTTGCGAAAGCTACGCTACAGTTCGTCGGTAACACTGTCAATAGCATTGATATTGACAGCACTACAGCAATAATTCTTCTTGTCATTTGTTTTAAATTCATCTCTTGCTCCCCTTCTTTTTTTCTCATTTTCTACACTTTGATTCCCATCGCACGTATTGCATTTATATTTTTTTCTGCTCGCTCTGCCTTTAATCGCGCAATCTCATTTTTAGTTGCCTCATCTTCAAAAAATTTTTCGTATTGTTCAATATCATCATTATAACTTCTCGTGCATTGTATTATTTTTTTCCGCCCATTTGCTTCTGTAATTCTTCCATCTAAAATGTCTTGTTCCACCTTCTTTTTCATTGTTTCACAATCTTTTTGTATTTTCTTGCTGTATGATTCCTTATCCGGATATTTTGCTGGTAAAATAAATTTATCTCCATTTTCAAACCATACAAATAGTTCGCCTCTATCATATAACTCCAAATAATCCACGCATGTCTTTAAATCCACCACCTTGTTAAATGCCGGAATTATATAATGCTCTATGCCTGTCATGGCAAACGCAATCTGTTCCCTAAGAGATGCTTCATCTCCCTTTTTGATGATATAGTCAACTCCCGGCTGTTCATTCTCATACACCGTTATTTCATTGCGTTTTGCCTTCATGTACATATGAGGCATCGTAGTATGTATCCAGTCCATGCTGGCATACACAGACCGGTTCAGATTAATCTCCGGGCGGTATATACTGCCGACCGCACAGTATACTTCAAACCGTTTTTCCTCCAACTGCGGCGACAGCGCCTGCTCCAGCCGATAGTTAATTACTTGAATAATCTCGGGAGTTGCCATCCTCACAAAGTGCGGATACCTCCCCTTAACTTTCTTGAACCCATGCGGTTCCAGCGTTTCCTTAAACGCCGCTTTAAGACTTTTGTCCACTTCCAATGTTCCCATTTCTCTTTTTTCGCACATATCAGATGTACGATGCCTCCTTTTCGTTGAATTTAATGTAACTGTTCAGAGCCAACCTTCTTTTTACCTTCGTTTTTTACACTTCGATTCCCATTGCACGTATTGCATTTATATTTTTTTCTGCGCGCTCTGCCTTTAATTGTGAAACTTCTTTTTTGGTTGCTTCATCTTCAAAAAATTTCCCATATCTTTCAATATTGTCACAAAACCGCCTTTCATACCAAAGCAGTTCCTGTTTACCTTCTTCTTCTGTCATTTTCCCTTCTGAAACACGTTGCATCACTATTCTTTTTTCCTCATGAAAATCACTTTGCACTTTCACTCTATAGGATTCTTTATTCGGATACTTTGCCGGCAAAATAAATACATCCCCATTACATTCAGTTTTTCTGCTGATATACAAATTACTAAAAGCATATAACTCCAAATAATCCACGCATGTCTTTAAATCCACTACCTTGTCAAATGCCGGAATTACATAATGCTCTATTCCAGTCATGGCAAACGCAATCTGATCTCTGAGAGATTCTTCATCTCCCTTTTTGATGATATAGTCAACTCCCGGCTGTTCATTCTCATACACCGGTATGCCATTGTATTTCGCCTTAACATACATATCCAGATGCGTAGTATTTATCCAGTCCATGCTGGCATACACAGACCGGTTCAGATTGATCTCCGGGCGGTATATACTACCAACCGCACAGTATACTTCAAACCGTTTTTCTTCCAACTGCGGCGACAGCGCCTGCTCCAGCCGATAGTTGATGACTTGAATAATCTCGGGCGTTGCCATCCTCACAAAGTGCGGATACCTCCCCTTTACTTTCTTGAAGCCATGCGGCTCCAGCGTTTCCTTAAACGCCGCTTTAAGACTCTTGTCCACTTCCAATGTTCCCATATTACTTTACCTTCCACCATGCACCAATATCTTCATATATTGCATTTATCTATTCGCTAATATAATTATTAATCAACGATGGGTAGTCTTTAAAATATTCATTTGACTTATCATGATATATTGTTTTATTTTTATTTCCTGCACCTATACCGTTTATCATATTGTACCCTACCATACCGCCATCATCTTCTATCCAATTTCTTGTATGGAATGCAACCATGAGTGTATATACTACATAGGAACTCAGTTTTGTTCCCCAAAGGCTCCTTGCGATATTGAGCATAACCGTAGCATTAATTGCATTTGCACTTTGCAGACAGGCTTGTCCACTCGTTGCAACCGATGTCTACGACAGTGAGAAACTCCCATCACTTCCCTGAGAACACATTCTCCCGTCTCCGTGTCCTCAGACCAGACATAATCGCCTGCCTCTATGTCAGCTATCGGTGTAAGCCCGTATTCCATCAATACCAGAGTATCTCCTGTGAAGCACTGGCTTGTGAGCCGAACAGCATACACGTAAGCTGCACAAACCGCACCGCCATCTCCACGGGGGCGCCGCTCTTTATCGCTTACTGTATCTGGTCGACCTAGTTTCCGAGACCGAATATTGCCATCATCGGTTTTAGGATGATTCTGAGTGATGTCTTGCACATGCCGTCGCACATGAAGCCGACTACCACGCAGTGCACAGATTATGACTACAGAACTTCGTGCAAACTAATTCTCATTGCCACTCAATGAACGCTCATATTCCAACTGTTTTACATATCCCCAGACTAAGTCTCTTTCAGTACAATATCCCCAAAACACAAGATCTTTATTAGAATATTTATCATTGTGAGGATATCTGAAATCACCACACTTTCCCAAATATGTCAAATCCTTTGGTCTTTGTCTTTTTGAGCTTTCCAGTATTTCTGCTTCATAGTTAATCTGAATTGGAGGCCAGCTGAACAGTATATTTTTCATACGTTTTATATCATCCGCAGACTGTGGCTTGTCCTTTGAAAGAAAGAAATAAGCATCAGCCACCTCGTCCCATACGCCTCTGACTATCCAATCCTCCTTATACACCTTATCCACATAAAACGTTGCATACCAACCAGTATATTCTTCATAGCCATCTATCGTCTCCGTTATCTGAAAGCAATATACACCGCCTTCTATCCACCCTGCTTTATACGGTCTGTGCACAGGCACTTTTTTTCTGGGCGGCATCTCACTCTCAAGCTTCTTCTTGAACTTTTCAAGTTCTATGCATCTTTTCTGTCTAATCTTCTCGCCTTCCCAGCGTTCTGCGGACTTATCTTCTTCAATCTCCGCAAGAGTTCTTTGTTTTATCTCCTCCGTAAGTCTGCCCTTATCCCACATAATCCCTGCAAGTGCGGTAAATAAATCGCACTTGCAGTCTATATCGTCTGCCTCCTCTTTGTACTCATCAAGCATCTTTATTAGGTATCCTTCTGCACCTCTATATGAAATCGATTCCACGCCAAACGGTCTACATATCTTGCTCCCTTCTTTTTTACCCCCCGTCTTTTACACTTCGATTCCCATCGCACGTATTGCTTCTAAGTTCTTCTTTGCTCGCTCTGCCTTTAATCGTTCAAGTTCTTTTTTAGTTTCTTCATCTGTAAAAAATTTTTCGTATCGCTCTATTGTATCATCAGCTCTTTTTTTACAGCGCAGCATTTTTATTTCTCCATCAGCTCTCAACATTTTACCTTCATCAATATCATGAAACACTCTTTCCTTTATTGCTTCATACTTATTCAGCACATTCTCCTTGTAGCTTTCTTGATTAGGATATTTAGCTGGTAAAATTAAAGCTTCCTCGCTATTTTCAAACTGATACCTGTTCCATACTGTTAAGCACATAGAATCATATAACTCTAGATAATCTACGCATGTCTTTAAATCCACCACCTTGTCAAACGCCGGAATTATATAATGCTCTATTCCAGTCATGGCAAACGCAATCTGTTCCCTAAGAGATGCTTCATCTCCCTTTTTGATGATATAGTCAACTCCCGGCTGTTCATTCTCATACACCGTTATTTCATTGCGTTTTGCCTTCATGTACATATGAGGCATCGTAGTATGTATCCAGTCCATGCTGGCATACACAGACCGGTTCAGATTGATCTCCGGGCGGTATATACTGCCGACCGCACAGTATACTTCAAACCGTTTTTCCTCCAACTGCGGCGACAGAGCCTGCTCCAGCCGATAGTTGATGACTTGAATAATCTCGGGAGTTGCCATCCTCACAAAGTGCGGATACCTCCCCTTTACTTTCTTGAACCCATGCGGCTCCAGCGTTTCCTTAAATGCCGCTTTAAGACTCTTGTCCACTTCCAATGTTCCCATATTACTTTACCTTCCACCATGCACCAATATCTTCATATATTGCATTTATCTCTTCGCTTCATTTCCCAAAGCATAAAAGTACTTTCCTATATCCTTAAATGAATAACTTGTACGGGCTTCTTTAAATTCAACCACTTCGTCCTCAAAATCTATTATCATCTTACGAATTTTCTTAATTAGTTGCTGATCGGTATATATCATGATATTTCCTTCCTATTTAAACTTTCTTTGACTAATCTTGAGCTATTTTTTATTTATCCACCTATCTTTAGTCAAAGACTTAGCATTACTTATTCCAACAACGTCATACATTGCATATGTTCATCCGCCAAATGCAGGTACTTTTCCAGCTCGGTTGAATGAATCATATGTATTACATTATCTACTTGCATTAAGACCTAATATCATTTTCGCTGTTTTATTATTTTTGTCCATTGTTAATAACAGTTCTGCATATTCCTTAGCATGACTATAATCCATAACGCGTTCAGGAAGTCCATAAAAAAATAGGATTCTTTCTAAATTTCCAATGCTATTTTGTATTTTAAGTGCAAGTCTTGAATAATAATATGCCGCATGATATGCTCCCTCATAAAATGCTAACGGTCCCAATAACAAATCAATTAAGACGTCTAACCAGAACATATCCTGTGTAGTTTTAAACATATCCTGTGCAAATAACAGCAGGGTTACATTTTCTGTATCATTTGCACATATGATAATTGTATCTCTAATCAAATTCCTATCCATATCCTTACACAAGCTTTTAGCAAAATCAAATTGTCCGTCTAATATATATTTAACAAATTTTTTTCCCATTTCACGCATTTTCCTTCCTAAAATTTAATCGGGTGATGCTCATCCATATATTTTCGTTTGCAACCTTAACCAAACAATCTGTGTAATATTGTTGAATCAGCTTTAGCTATCCCTGTTATAAAGTCAGTATATGAATCGCATATTTTATCAAATCTATCTTCTCTAGCTTCTGTATACATATACACCGGGGGATTATCTCCCTCATCTAATCTAAAAAAGAACCATTGTACACCTTGATTATCTATCATAAATACAAACGCTTCCTTATCAAGAGATATCTTGATATTAGCGTAAGTGCGAAGAATTGAACAGCAGCCCAAACCAACATTGACGTTGCAGCAGCCGAAGGAAATGTAGCGCATAATCCTCCAAGTGTCAAAAGCGCCGATAATGCACCCCCATTCAGCCCTCCGGATATCATATACGCCCCTGCTCCGGTCTCCGGGTCTATGACCATATACCCTGTTCCCGGCCAGCTGCCTATCGTCATGTTCTCTGCCGGAATTGTGACTATCTTACCTGCGTTTACGGCTTCCGTCACTGCCTGAATCCGGTATCTCAGCACAGCTATGATATTTTATCTGTCTAACAATGTCCTCTCGTACCTTTGTCATTTGTTTTAATTTCATATGCTTACTCCCCTCTTTTTGCCCCCGTCTTTTACACTTCGATTCCCATCGCACGTATTGCATTTATATTTTTTTCTGCTCGCTCTGCCTTTAATCGCGCAATCTCATTTTTAGTTGCCTCATCTTCAAAAAATTTTCCGTATTGTTCGATATCATCATTATAACTTCTCGTGCATTGTATTATTTTTTCCCGCCCATTTGCTTCTGTAATTCTTCCATCTAAAATGTCTTGTTCCACCTCCTTTTTCATTGTTTCACAATCTTTTTGTATTTTCTTGCTATATGATTCCTTATCCGGATATTTTGCTGGTAAAATAAATTTATCTCCATTTTCAAACCATACAAATAGTTCGCCTCTATCATATAACTCCAAATAATCCACGCATGTCTTTAAATCCACCACCTTGTCAAATGCCGGAATTATATAATGCTCTATTCCAGTCATGGCAAACGCAATCTGTTCTCTGAGAGAAGCTTCATCTCCCTTTTTGATGATATAGTCAACTCCCGGCTGTTCATTCTCGTAAACCGGTATTCCATTTCGCTTTGCCGTAAAATACATATCTAGCTGTGTTGTATTTATCCAATCCATGCTGGCATACACAGACCGGTTCAGATTGATCTCCGGGCGGTATATACTGCCGACCGCACAGTATACTTCAAACCGTTTTTCCTCCAACTGCGGCGACAGAGCCTGCTCCAGCCGATAGTTGATGACTTGAATAATCTCGGGAGTTGCCATCCTCACAAAGTGCGGATACCTCCCCTTTACTTTCTTGAACCCATGCGGTTCCAGCGTTTCCTTAAACGCCGCTTTAAGACTCTTGTCCACTTCCAATGTTCCCATTTCTCTTTCTCGCACACAACAGATGCACGATACCTCCTTTTCGTTAAATTTAATTAAAAAACGGAGTAAATACTGATGCACTCAGTGTTTACTTGACAAGCTCCAAACGGTCAGAAGCTGTATCTCTGACAAATGATTCCTGATATCATGGCGCATGCCGAGAACATTACATATAAGATTAATCAATTATATATTAAGACAGATAAACAACGCGCTGTTTATCGCATAAAAAACAATATCCAAGAATAATAAATCAATCGCATTCCCATCAGCCCCTATAGTTAAACAAAGCATTTACATTTTAGATTGTATCACCCATACCATCTTAAATCCAATGCTTTGTAGTAGGCTGCTAATCAGAACCGCCGCCATCATCTCCACTTTCAGATAAGCTCCGAGTATCACACCCCGGAAGATGTATTCCTCAATGATTGCCGGTACTATTGCAAAACAGACATCCCTTTGCACCAAACCGATCATTCGTCAATTGCTTTATCAACCGGCCACGACTTTCTGAGAGCCATATAAGAGATCAGGAAGTTTGCAAGCCATCCCGCCGGCACCGCAAGCCAGACAAATTCGATACCAAAACGGGGCGCACAAATCAGGGCAACTGCCAGACGAATCGCGAGGTTGACCATATTTGCAATGAGAAATGGGCGCATGATCCCAAGTCCTCGAAGGACCCCGTCGGTTGCCATCTTGATTCCCATGAAGATGAAAAAGTAGCCAATCCATCTCATATAGCCCCCAGACACCTGATATGCCAAAGCGGTTCCATCTTTGCCAAGGAATAAAGATGAAATCTGAGTATGCAGTGTTTCAATGACTATAAATGCGATGATCGCAAAGCACACATCCAACACCAACGCAGCCCGATATCCTTTTTTGATACGTTTGATTTTCTTTGCGCCAAGATTCTGAGAAACATACGGTGAAACTGCATTTCCAATGGATACAAATATCAGTGAAAAAACATTCTCTACCCTCATCGTTGCTGAGTAACCTGCAAGTGCCTGTGTACCGAATGGATTTACAACTGCCTGAACGATCATCATACCAATCGACACTGTGGACTGCTGAAGAACCGATGGTACGGCAATTCTAAGCATGAAATGTAACTCGTGCCTGTCAAACCAATCAAAACGGCCTTTATATTGGCACATACGCCAAAGAAAAATCAGCAGTGAAAACACTGCGGATATTCCCTGGGCAATAAGAGTTGCAAGAGCTGCACCGAAAACGCCCAGGCCGAGGCCTGCCACCATCCAAAGATCCATAACAATATTCAAGACAGAAGAAAATATCAAAAGACCCAACGGTATCTTTGATTCACCGATTGAATTGAACATTGTTGAAAGAATATTATACATAAACAAAAATGGAAATCCGGCAAAATAAACACGAAGATACAGCACCGCTTCATCCAGTATGTCAGCAGGTGTCTGAAGCAGCGTCATCATCGAACGTGAAAAGATAAGACCACATACACCCAAAAGTATACTCAAAACCATAAAACTTATCAGCGATGTTGATACTATTGTTTTCATTTTACTATAATCCCTGGCTCCAAAATAGCGGCTCACAAGCACGCCCGCACCTATGCCGGCACCGAGTGCCACACAAATGAATACATTTGTAAGAGCGGCACATGCGCCAACAGCCGCAAGTGCAGATGATCCGACATACTGGCCAACTATTATTGAATCAGCCATATTATACACTTGTTGAAAAAAGCTGCCCAAGATCATAGGCATTGCAAAGACTGTCAGCGCTTTAAGCGGTGCATCTGTGATCAAATACTCATCTTTTGACATTATGTTATTCCTCCAAATTGAATATTAATCCACTTGTCCTTATTTACAACAAATACCATTTTTTAAATTCACAGCCAACAAATTCTGCGTCCTCTATTGTTTCATTTTCCAGTATCACATTTTCAAACATCTACAAGTGGAATCTATAAAATTCAAAACGATGAATCAGATTCCGCCTTATTAAACAATACCCTTTCTTAATTCAAAAAGTCTTGCCATAACAGGCTTTTTAAAATGCACCGTTAATACATTTCCTTTGAATTCAAAATCAACCGGTTCCTTCTTAGGATAAATGCAGGATACTTGCATATCGTCTCTGATAAATGGAATACTGTCCAATGGTATGGACAAACTATCATCTGTGCAGTTTATGCCGGCTTTCATGTACCTGTCATTATTTTTTCCTTCCATTTGCCGCTTCCATACTGCAAGATATGCTTTGTTTTCAAGCTGAAGGCCTCCGCATACCCACATATCCTCATTGTCAGCAATATCAATCGGCCAATAAGGTATCGCATATTTGATATCCTGACGAATCGTCTTATAACAGGCAATTCCCTCTTTCACTAATGCAAGACGTTCCGGCGGAAGTTGTGCCAAATGACCACTCTGATGAATACGAAGCAGCATGGCATTTATCATATTATAAATTACTTCTTCCTTGTCTCCCTGGCGCATCGGATACGACCAGACTGCCGCCTGTTCCGGAGTAACTCCTGCCACAGCATTTGCTGCTATCGTCGCATAATTCCGGTAATCTTCCTGATCCGATGTAGACTGAATACTATATCTGGAGAGCAACGCATAATCAATGCGAAGGCCTCCGCTGGAACAGTTTTCAATTACCAGATCCGGATAACGTGCAAATACATCATCAAGCCAGTTTAGATATGCTTTTTCATGTTCAAGCAGTCCCTGCCCCACACTTTCCGCGCCAAGTTCAGTACCTATGCCCGGTTCAATGTTATAATCCATCTTGATATATCCCACTCCGTAATCTTTGACTACCCGATCGATCACTTCATTGACATGTTCGATGACTTCCGGATTTCTAAAATCGAGCTGATATCTGCTACGGTCATATACACGCTTTCCATGACGGATAAAGAACCAGTCATCCGGAGCATTCTTTGCTTTCTCACAATTGATTCCCATCACTTCAAGTTCCAGCCAGACGCCCGGTATCATTCCCTTTTGACGAATGTAATCTGTTACTTCTTTAATTCCATTCGGAAAACGCTCCCTGCTTTCCTGCCATTCGCCGACACTGTCCCACCATTCTCCGGGAGCATACCAACCGGCATCTATCACATAGTATTCACAACCGCATTCCGCAGCCGCATCAATCATCGGAAGTTCTTTCTCCGTTGTCGGATCACCAAACAGGCAATTCATATAATCGTTGAAAATAACCGGTAAATTCTCATCATCTTTATTCGGTCTTCGAATCATACGGCGATATTTTGTCAGCTCACCCATTGCTTTTTCAAAGCTGTCATCTGCCACACCCACAGCAACCGGTACCGATTCAAATGATTCGCCCGGCGCGAGATTTTTGAACCAGTGAGACTGTACTTCGGTCGGTCCGCTGACACAGACATAAAAATGCGTATTCTGATCACTGATCTCATAATGCCAGGAACCGTTATGTTCAATCTGCCAGAATAAGCTTGTATGTGCCTCTGTATTTTCTACATACCCTAATGGTAAATACTTCTTCGTAGACCAGTTTCCGGTATTCGATACTTCAAGCACCTGTGAAGTACGCTGGTATACCCCGGGTTGTGTTTGCGCCAGTCCTACATCTCCGAACTTATATTCTTTGATACTCATCTCTTTCTGCCATCCATTATAAGGAATGCGCACTCTCATTTTCGCATCGGAATTGCTTTTTCCCTCTTTTTCAATTCCTGTATAGCAAAATGAAGATAGATATTCCAGACACTGTGTACTATCGCCTTCATTGATTACTTTATTGACCATACGAACGATAGAAGTGCCCTTATAAAACTGCATTCTTGTTTCTACGCGGACATGTGTCTCTTCCTTATCTTCCTGATAAATGGTTATCTTACGTCCAATCTCATTCCAACTGTCTTCCATCCCCGCATAGGTCAATAAATATCCCGGTGCTGTACAAATATGTTTATTTCCATGCTTTTCATATGGGCGATTATATCCGGCAAGGTTTACCTGTACAAGTTGAAAAGCCTCATCGATAAATTGCTCTTTTCTTACCAGATCTTCTGCCTTACATTCCTTTCCAAATTTGCAAATATCATTTTCATCAAATTCTGCTTTTGAAAAATGCAGCAATTTGATCTGATTTTTATCTGTAATTCCAAATACAATATGAATTCCGTTTTCATTGATTTTGATGTATTTCATTTTTCTCCTCCATGCAATAAATTTGCAATATGCTTTTTTTGCACATCGCCCTATCCACTAGAACTTTTATCGGAAAGCCGATAAAATAATCATAACAAATATAATCTTATTCTACAATCTCCTTACACCACAAATAGAAATCCATTTCCAACAACAAAAGAGACACTCCCTAATAATCTCTTACTGGAAAGTGTCCCTGTTATTTTTCTGTTATTTGATTTCCCTGTGAATCAGGTCAAATTACTTTGCGTTTCTGTAGATGATATCGTTTCTTCCCGGACCGTTTGAAATCATGGTGATTGGGAATCCGATATGCTCTTCAACGAACTCGATGTACTTTCTGCAGTTCTCTGGAAGATCCTCGTACTTCTTGATTCCTCTGATATCTGTCTTCCAGCCTGGGAGTGTCTCATATACAGGTTTTGCCTTCTTGAGCTTTGATGTTGTTGGGAAGTCTGTTGTAACCTCACCATCGATATCGTAGCCTACACATACCGGGATCTCATCGAGATATCCAAGTACATCAAGTACTGTAAATGCAACGTCTGTTGTTCCCTGGATACGGCAGCCATACTTTGATGCCACACAGTCGAACCAACCCATTCTTCTAGGTCTTCCTGTTGTTGCACCAAACTCACCGCCATCACCGCCGCGGCGTCTGAGCTCATCTGCCTCGTCGCCAAATATCTCACTTACAAACTCGCCTGCTCCTACTGCGCTTGAGTATGCCTTACATACAGTGATGATCTGCTTGATCTCGTATGGAGGTATACCTGCACCGATGGCACCGTAAGCTGCCAGAGTTGATGATGATGTAACCATAGGGTAGATTCCGTGATCCGGATCCTTCAGTGAACCAAGCTGACCCTCAAGAAGGATGTTCTTGCCCTCCTTGATCGCCTCATAGAGGTATGCTGATACGTCACATACATAAGGAGCAACCATTTCCTTATACTCCATGAGTGTGTTGAATATATCATCAACCTTTAAGAGTGGCTTGTGATACAGGTTCTCAAGAAGAACGTTCTTCTGTACTATAACTCTCTCGATCTTCTCCTTCAGTGCTTCCTCATCAAAGAGCTCGCTTACCTGGAAACCGATCTTTGCATATTTATCTGAATAGAATGGAGCGATTCCTGACTTTGTTGATCCGAATGACTTACCTGCAAGTCGCTCCTCCTCGTATTCGTCGAAGAGAATGTGGTATGGCATAACCATCTGTGCTCTGTCAGATACAAGGATCTTAGGCATTGGTACATTTCTGTCTGTGATGGACTTTATCTCCTTGAAAAGAAGAGGGATGTTAAGTGCAACACCATTTCCAATGATACTTGTTGTGTGACTGTAGAACACTCCTGATGGAAGTGTATGTAAAGCAAATTTACCATAGTCATTGACAATTGTGTGACCTGCGTTGGCACCACCCTGGAATCTTACGATTATGTCTGACTCCTGGCCTAACATGTCTGTGATCTTACCTTTTCCTTCGTCGCCCCAATTGGCTCCTACAACCGCTCTTACCATAATACTTTTCCTCGCTTTCGCAGCATTTTGAAATATTTTCTGATATCCGTATTGTGGCTGTTCAAATGTTTCTGCCCATACATAATATTTATAAGCAGATCACTCACAATACCTTTTCATTATAACACTATAATGTCATAAGTAAAATCAATATTATTTATATTTATTATAAGTGTATCTTATATTTGTCTTTACATTTTGTAGAAACCAACATAAACTGTAAATATAATGAATTTTGTCCACCTCAAACACCATTTTACTTATATTATATATGTATAATTTTTTAAGCAAAATTATTTCAATCGTACCATTATAGAACTGTAAAAAGTCCTGAATTATTTTGCAATAAAACATATTGTTGACACACACATATTAAACGATCTCTATTGAATCTGGAGGAAATTATATATGAACATAAATTTCGAATATTACAAGATCTTCTACCACGTCGCCAATGCATCCAGCATATCCGCTGCTGCCAGGGATCTGTGTATATCCCAGCCAGCCGTAAGTCAGGCAGTCAAAGCTCTGGAGCAGGCGATCGGCATAGAACTGTTCATCCGAACCAAGAAGGGCGTCTCACTGACAAATGCCGGAGAGCTCCTCTACTCCCACGTTGCAGCGGGATACGAATCCATATCCCTGGGTGAACAGCAGCTCTCACAGCTTCTCCACATGGAGACCGGGGAGATAAGGATAGGTGCAAGCGATATGACACTGCAGTTCTATCTCCTGCCATATCTGGAGCATTTCCACCAGCTATATCCGGGGATCAAGGTTCATGTCACAAATGCTCCGACTCCCAGCACGATAAATCATCTGCTATCAGGCAACATAGACTTCGGTATCGTCACCAGTCCTCTTCCTGCAGATCCTCACATGGAGATCAGGCAGGCAAGGGAGATCGAGGACATCTTCATCGCCGGACCAAGGTTCTCATATCTTCAGGGCAAAACTCTGGATTACCACGAGCTTGACGAACTTCCGATCATTTGTCTGGAACACGACACAAGCACACGCGCATATGTCGACACATTCCTGAGCCATGAGGGCGTGACTCTGCAGCCCGAATTCGAGCTTTCTACCAGCGATATGATCGCCCAGTTCGTCATGAGAAATCTCGGCATCGGCTCCATCATGGCAGACTTCGCCCAGAGCTATATAGACCGCGGCGACCTGTTCCGCCTGCAATTTAAAAAGCCCATACCAAAGCGTCACATGTGTATCATCAGTGACAGGCGCCGTGGTATGAGCGTTGCTGCAAATAAACTTATGGAGTTGTTGTAGGAATCATCCCCACACCCATATATCATAGCAAAATAGAGCATGTTCGTCCATTTGAACACGCCCTATTCTTATCACATATTTCTATAATCCGGAATCAGTTCATCACACAGCCCTGTCTCTTCAAGCAGTTCTCTCGATGAGTCACCATAGATTCCCACTATATATCCGGCTCCGGCTGCCGCCGCTGCCCGGATTCCTGACGGTCCATCCTCTATGACCATGGTTTCTTCCGGCACTGCTCCGATGCGCTCCATGGCCCGGATGTACATATCAGGGGCCGGCTTAGCATTCATGGTTCCATCGTCGTATGCGCACAGCGTTATGTCAAACCACCTTCCGAGATCAAACTCTTTAAAATAGAATGCGAGATTTGTCATATTTGACCCTGTGGCTATGTTCATATTTATCCCCTGTCCCTTAAGTTTATCAAGGTATGCCACTAGGCCGTCCACCAGTTTGAAGTTTGCAGTATCTTCCATGTACATCTCTCTGTACATAGCCTCTTTCTCCTCGGTAAGTTCAAGTATCCTCTCCTCGGTGAGCGTACCCTTTCCCATGAGGTATTCCAGAATATCCTTGTTCGTGTGCCCCAGCACATGATGCTGAAACTCCTCCGTGCTCATCTGTCTGCCAGCAAGCTTCTCCGCATAATCCTTCCAGGCTATCTCATGATACTTTCCGTCAAATATCATTGTGCCGTTCATGTCAAATATAATGTTCTTTATCTTATTATTCATCTTATTCATCCTCACTAAGCAAATGCTTGTATGTTCCGTCTATTCCTATCGCTCCAAGCGGCGCAGTCACCACGATCGCCAGCACAGCAACCGACAATACTATATTACCACATGCCAGCCCTGCCGCAAGCGGAACTGATCCGATGGCTGCCTGAACTGTAGCCTTCGGAAGATACGCGATGACACAGAACAGCCTTTCCTTCCATGTAAGTGATGTATGTGCCACGCAGATCAGAACACCAACCATTCTAAATGCCAGTGCGACAAATATCATAAGGAGCGCCGGAAGTCCTGCTGCCAGGGTGTATCTGATATCCACAGCCGCACCCACAAGCACGAACAATATGACCTCCGCCGCAAGCCACAGCTTTCCAAATTTCTGTGAGAGTCTTCCCGACACCGACTCTGGACATTTGAGTTTCAGGACACATGCCATTGCCACCACCGCAAGGAGTCCCGACACCGACACCTTTCCCTCAAGCCATCCCTCTATCGCTATAAGCAGGAACGAAAATCCCAGCACGATGATGACCTTCATGCTGTTTCTCACGCAGTGTTTCCTTGCATAGGAAGTCTCAAAGAACAGATAAAGTCCATATCCAACGTCCACGCCAAGCAGTACTCCAAGCACGATGGATATTGGTATATTCACGAAATCCATGACATGAGCACTTCCGCCCTGCGCCATGCTGAGAAATGTGGTAAAAAGCACTATGACAAATATATCATCGCAGGACGCCCCCGCAAGTATCATCTGCGGAATCGCCTTGTCAGTTCCGTACTTTTTCTCTATGAGATTCACCATTCTCGGAACAACGACCGCCGGTGATACCGCGCCTAGCACCGCGCCCATGACCGCTGCCTCTGTGCGGTTTATTCCAAGTATAACTGGTGCGCACAGTATGTATCCGATGATCTCGAATGATGCCGGAACAAATGATAGCAGCACCGCCGAGCGTCCCGACTTCTTCAGATCCTTAAGGTCAAGGGACAGTCCTGCCTTGATAAGTATGATGATAAGCGCTATCTTTCTGAGATCCGCAGATATGGACAATATGGACGGATCAAGGAAATCCAGCACATACGGGCCAAGAACGATTCCCGTCGCCAGCATTCCTATGATGCGCGGCAGCTTAAGCCTCTGACAGATGGCGCCCATCGCCAGTCCGACTATGAAAATGAGTGCAAGTGATGTCAACATGATAGACAATACCTCCTTAATTTAGCAAATGTATCAAAGCATTTTCTTCTTATGGAAACAAAAAAGCTGACACTTCTGCGACAAAAATAATCGTAGAAGTCATCAGCTATATTAGCAGTTTAGGTTGCCCATTCAGGTTTTCCAGAGGAGAACCTCATTCCCTTTTATAATAATTCTACATCTTTATCCAGCCAAGTGCATTTGCAACAGAGCTGAGCAGGATAATGATGGCAAATACAGGGCAGAGATATTTGATCATGACTACAAATACCTTCTTTCTCCTGAAGGCACTCTCGCCGTGAATTATCTCATCCTCTATCTTATCTATTCCAACTACCCTTGACACAAGCAGGCTTGTGAGGAGTGCCGCTATAGGCATCATCACCGAATTGGTGAGGAAGTCGAACAGGTCAAGGAACTGCATGCCTATGATCTTGATTCCTGCCAGCGGACCGTAGCCAAGGGATGACAGACTTCCAAGTGCAAGCATGATAACTCCCACAAGCACCGTTGCCTTCTTTCTTCCCCATCCAAGCTCATCCTCAAATGTTGACACTGCACTCTCAGTAAGTGCTATGGAGCTTGTGACCGCAGCAAATAGTACGAGCAGGAAGAACACGATTCCTATGACAGTTCCAAATCCCATGTTCTGGAATACCTTTGGAATAGTGATAAACATCAGTGATGGTCCGGCCTGAAGGGTATTCGGATCTCCCCCAGAGAATGCAAATACCGCCGGGATTATCATAAGTCCCGCCATGATCGCTATACCAGTGTCGAATACCTCTACATTTCTGGTAGAATCCTCTATCGCCGTATCTTTCTTCATGTAAGAGCCAAATGTTATGAGTATTCCCATGGCAATGGAAAGCGAGTAGAACATCTGCCCCATGGCAGAAACCACTGTCATCCACGAGAAGTTCTTCACATTTGGCACAAGGAAGTATTTTACTCCTGCAAGTGCACCCGGTCTTGTCACGGAATATACCGCAATGATGACTGACAGAACGATCAGTATAGGCATCATGATCTTTGACACCCTCTCTATTCCGTTCTGCACACCGGCAAATATAATGATAAGTGTAAATGCACAGAATGCCATGAAACACAGCTCCGTTGACACACCATTTGATATGAAATCGGTGAAATATCCATCCTCAGCCAGCTGCTTTGCATTTCCTCTGAAATACTCCACCAGATATTTGATGACCCAGCCGCCGATAACCGAATAGTACGGCACTATAAGCACGGGGATAACAGCATTTATCCAGCCGCCAAACGACAGCCATTTCTTCTTTCCAAATGATTTGAATGCTCCAACCGGACTCTTTCTCGTCATTCGTCCGATCGCCGTCTCCGCAACTATCATAGTATAACCAAATGTAAGTGCAAGCACGATGTATATTATGAGGAAAATTCCCCCGCCGTACTTTGCTGCAAGATAAGGAAATCTCCATATATTTCCAAGGCCCACAGATGCACCTGCCGCCGCCAGCACGTACCCCAGCTTGCCCGAAAATGAACTTCGCTTACCATTCTTCATATCTTCCATATACCTTCACCATATTTTACCTGGAACTAATCCCCGTAATCTTTCCTTCCACATTTATTTGCATATACATGTGATTCTAACATGACCCGAGAGGAAAAGCCACTATATATTTGAACATTATCCAGACTGCTGGCATCTAGCCCTCAACACTCCATTTATTATAATGTCCAACACGTAATATCTTTTATTCCCTACCCTCTATAATTTCTTCTATTTTAAGATAGAAATTCTCAAAGAACTCTCTTTATTTGGTTGACAAACCATTTATTTTTGCCGCATCGCGATAAAATACTTCCTTTGAGACCGCCTTGGGGTTATCTCCAAAGGCCCTTATCCCCTGTACTACTCCATCAAGATATAAACCATCTTCCTGAAAAATATGTGTCATAGGGAGATCCCCCAACATATCCATCAGCACAGCTACTTCTGATTCAGCAACCTTCTTTACCCCGATCATAAATTGTCCTTGTTTTCCGGGATGCTTTTCTGCTTTTTTGCACAGAGCAAACGGATACATTTTTATTGGATTTTTATGCCCCGGAAAATATACTTGAGTTTTTATATATGTCAACCTGTAGTTATCATCTGTGCAACTAAGCATGGCATAATATGCCTGATGGTTATGTGATGGTATACAGTAAAAGTCTGCAACAACATCCTCTGGGTATAATTTCATATTTTTTATTTCAGTTTTTGCGACCTCTATATCATCAATACATGCTTTGTATTTTTCTTTATCCACGCTATTCTCAGTCTCCATTCTACAAATACCCTTTTATCAAACGTGCATACTTTTTCTCCGAATCCTCCACAACCTTTATCTTGCCCTGCCTGATGAAATGTTCTATCCTCGCCGCATACCACCAGTCGCCGATTCCAATCGGAACCTGTCCTAGAATATCTCCGATCAGCCTGCACTCCTTAACAGGCTTTTCAGTCAGCCTGTTCCAAATAATAAAATCGTAGAAATCCTCTGACACACTGAGCACAGTTCCGTTTACCACAGCCCTGAGCGGTGCATTTTCAAGGACAAGCTCGCCCCACATCTCCGCATACATTCTTATCTCATCTGATGTGAGTTTCCTCTCATTTCCGAGGAACCCAGCGAATTCCTCCGCCGCCACCTCGTTCCAGCTATGATACGACACTATGACGTTTTTCTTCACAACATGCTCTGGCTGCGTGACAACAGTCACTTCATTTGGATAGTTCTTCAGGATGCTGCATACATGATAAAATCCACACCTTGAATATGGAGCGTCACTGTACCATATTCTTACCGGCTCACCACCCTCAAGAAATCTTATAAGCCTTACCAGTTCCCCAGCATACACATCACCAAGTTTCTTAAGTTCATTGTCATATTCCTCGTCCTGCTCCCACTGGTTCTTAGCATACATTGAGTAGATAAAATCCTTGCGGTACTGACTGTCAACTACCTCGCCGATGTAGCCCATGTCCAGCATGAAACCAAGGCAGATCACCTCGTCAGAAGAACCCTGTATCCACAGTGGCTGACCATTCTTATATTCCACATTCTCGCATTTTGCCGCTTTCATGGAGCCTGCCGAGCTTTCTCCAAATAGTATCTCTACCATAATCTGCTCCTTATCTTTCCCCAATACCCCCTATCAGTCTGTCAATCTCCTGATATGCCGTTTCTGTCCGTGCTGAATATGTGCCATTCGGAGAATCTCCCTGCATAACAAACAAGATTTCTTCATCAGTTTTCGTGTATAAATCGATTCTGTCAGAATACCAGTTATAAACATGATACAGATATTTATTTAATATCCCATCTATCTTTTCAACATCACCATCATCATACCAGATAATATCCTCTGCGCAAAACTCAAAACAGGATATTGCCGCCTCATATATCAACATTCCCATCATAAATGCAGACAAACTATTTTCAGCCTGGCCGATCTCGTTGACCGTGCCATCGTCATCCGTTTCCACGACATACACAGGTGGATCATCCTCAGCCATATCAGCCCTTCTGATCGCGACCTGATATACACCTTGATTCTCATTCAAGATATAAAAATATCCTTTTGTCTTCCTTGTCCATTTATACCTGCGCTGAAAATCAAGAGTAACCCAGGGATCATTGCTATAATTAAACAACTCGCTTGTTTTACCACATTTCTTCCATATCTCATATAGCGTATGTGGGATGCTCTCAAATCCCGCTCTCAGCTCTTTTATCTCCTCATCTGTATATCCTACAAATGACTTGATATTGTATATTTTTTGTAATAAATCATAATCCATATACATTCCTTTTTATCCTAGCAATTATTTTTTTTAACCATATTCATTAATAATTCTTCCATTTTAGGAGATAAGCAGCTTTGGGGCTTAAGCATTCTAATTATTTCACTTAAAACAGCACCAAAATCATCTATTATTTCTAACTCACCATGGTCAACCCAAACAAAATCCCTTGTTATTTTTGAAAAACATAATTGTTCACCATCACCTATTAAATCTGCAATTACAATCAAGTCTTCTGGTAAGTCTCCAGAGTTCATAACAAACTTGTCCGGCCCATAAAAATGTGCCAATGAGTTTCTAATTTGTGCTTCATTCGTGAAACTTAACCATTCTTTATATGTTTCAGGAATAAAAACATTGTGTTTATTTTCCCAATTAGAAATCATTTCATCTGATGCAGGTTGTTTGAACCATGAAGCATCGTCACCATAATCAGATGCAATCTGTTCGCATAAGCGCACAAGTTCTTTGATTTTCTCCATTAAACTATTGTGAGGAATATTCATAATTGTATCTCCCTGATTCTCATCCCGGTTTTAAGTTTCGGTTTATCAACTCTCAATCCACAATTTCATACCCTGCTGCCGCCAGAACTTCAAGTGCATCTTGAAAATTCTCCTTCTTCACCATAACATAATCCGTATTATATGTGGATACTGCAAATATCGAAATTCCGTTATCCGCCAGAACAGATGCGATCTTAGCCAAAATCCCGATCAAAGAAAAATCCAGTACTCCCTGAATGCGAAAGGCCCTCCAGCCGTCATCACGCTTTATAACATTTGACGGCACTTCACTCACCGGGCATACCAGAGACTTTTCCTCATCAGTTTTTCCTATAAAACAATACTCAGAATCGAGATTAGCATATGTATAAGCTTCCACCTGACACACTGAAAATTCTTCATCAATCTTTTTTATCTCCATGACATCTCCTAAATCAACTTATTTCCTCTGAATGTTCCATACATATCCCCTTGCATTTATTATCAACGCAATTGAACATACCACTGTCATAAACAACGGAACCACAACAAATCCAGCACTAATATTTTCTTTACTTCTAAATATTACAGCGGCAATTGTGAATCCAAAACATAATATTTCTATAACAAAGAACAGCACCGCTCTAAAGACGGCCTGCCTCTTCTGCTTGTCCGCGTAATCAGCAATTTTCAATAAAGTTTCTTTTGTCTCTTTTTCCATATTCTCACTTTTCCTCTCACCATCAATTATTTCCCTGATATCTACATCATAATAATCAGCCAATTCAACAAGGATTGCCAAATCCGGCATTGTGTTTCCATTTTCCCAGCGTGAAACACTTCTGGAAGATACTCCAAACTTTGTTGCTATTTCTTCCTGAGTCATACCTTTCTCTTTTCTTAACTTCCTTAAGAAATTTCCAATCTTTACTTGGTCAATCATTTCTGTTTTCTCCTTTCGCTGCTGATTATCATACAAATACCTCCGAGAAAACACGTCAAAAAGTGAGGAAATGACGTTTTTTCCACCTGACAATTATGTCTTGATATAATTTCATCTATTTTTTATCACATATTTCTCATCAAAGCTACTTATATCTTCTAAATCACTTACCATCTACGACAGCCTGCAAACCATTATATATTTCTCATCATTCTCATTCACGATCTGGAATCCAACGCTCCACTATCTCCAGCTCATCCCGTGTAACCCGGCATGTGAGATTTAACACCTCCACACCGGCAGCCTTCGCCTCATAGAAAGTCTCCGCGAACTTCCTGTGTATTTCCGCATTTGGTCTGACCTCAGTTATCCCTGTCATTGGAATGACAAATGCCACATAACATTTATATCCCTCGGAGACCGCCTTCATCAGCTCCCGCAAATGCCTGACTCCCCTGTCGGTGGGTGCATCCGGGAAATATCCTATCCCATCAATCTCCTGCGTACAGCCCTTGACCTCCATGAGATACTTCATGCCATCCTTTTCCATATAGAAATCAATCCTTGAATCCCCGTATACATACTCTGGCTTTATAAAGTCATAATCCTTTGTTTTAAGCCATTCCAAAACCACCTTATTTGGCACCTGACTGTCCACGTTCACCCAGCCAAGCTTTGGATCCTCCACCGCTATGAGATCGTATTTCGTCTTGCGGTTTGGATTTGCAGACTTCTCAAGGCTGACCGTGTTCCCCGGTATCAGCAAACTGCTAAGCCTCCCTGTGTTCTTTACGTGCACGGTCTCTGTAACTCCGTCTATCTCCACATGGGCTGTGAACCTGTTTGGCCTGTCTACGAACTTGCCTGAGATAACATTTGTATATTTCACCTTTCCTTACATCTCCCATCTATTCCACAACAGAACGGTTCATCATGTAGAATGAGAACCTTGCCTTGTCTACAAGCTGTCCCTTGTCATCGTAAATATTTGCCTCGTACAGTGACACCTTCTTGCCCTGGCGGATCTCGATTCCCTCACAGATGAGATACTCCGTGTTCATAGCCGGAGCTATATATGTCATGGTTCCATCTATAGTTGAAGAAAACTTTCCGTAGGTACATGCTGCGATCCCGCTCACTATATCCGCAAGTGAGTACAGGCATCCACCATGCACAGAACCATATGGATTCAGGACATCCTCTGTGACCATCATCTTGCCCTTCACATATCCAATGCTCATATCGACCAGCTCTATCTTCAGGTTCTGGACATAGATGTTGTCCTTGTTAAACCTTATCAGCGCCTGTTTCACATCCTCGGACATAGCTTTTTTGTTGTCGTTTATCTCATTCATGCTTAGTTTTACCTTTCAACTCTATTTTCATGTTCATACATCCTGCGCACATATCAAAAGCACTTGTCCAGAATATCCGGATCAAGTCCTTTTCTTCCCGTTACAAATCCAATTCCAAAGTACAGCACCGCACCTACCATCAGTCCCCACACGACCGCATTTATCCCGGCGATCTTGATAAAATACGTTGCAAATATATATGTCGCGATCGCACCTACGCTGCTGCACACCGCCGCCTGCTTAGTTCCCTTCTTCCAGAACAGGCCTCCCACAAGGGGCCAGAAGAATGTGCATTCAAGTCCGCCAAATGCAAACATGTTGAGCATGAAAATTATATCCGGCGGATTGATCGTGAGAACCATCACCACCACGCCGAGCAACATCGTAAGTATCGTGCTCACCAGCTTGACATTCTTGTCGTATTTCTCATTTTTCACCGGATCATCCCCCACCACGTAATTCTTCCACAGATCCTTCACTATAGCTGCTGTGGCAAGTATGAGGAGCGAATCCGCTGTCGACATGACTGCTGCCATCGGCGCTGCGAGGAATATCGCTGCTATTCCAGGCGGCATGATCTTCTGTACTATATATGGTATAAAATAATCCGAAGTTGGAAGATTGTCCGTATCGACAAGTGCGCCAGCCCATGTTCCTGCAAGATGCATTCCCACGATCACAAAGCCGCATGTGAGAACTCCGATCCACATCGCTCTGTGCATGCTCTTCGTATCCTTAAATCCCATGGCGCGCACAGCAGTCTGGGGAAGCCCCAGCGTTCCAAAGCCCACAAGCACCCAATAGCTGAGCAGCCCTCCTGGCGTGTATTTTGAGAAAATGTCATCGTACACCTCTGGCAGATTTGTCTGAAGACCGGCATCTATCGCGGCAAGACCACCCCCGCTCCTTAAGACAAAGAATATAAACAGGAATGTTCCGATACACATTACTATTCCCTGAATCGTGTCAGTTATAACAACCGCACTGAATCCGCCAATAGCTGTGTACAATATCACGACTGTGCCAAATATCAAAAGTGAACTCACATGATCCATTCCCGTTATGGATGCTATAAGTGTGGCCCCTCCCGTAAACTGGCTTATCATCTGTGCTATGAAGAAAACTATAAGTCCAATGCTCGTGATGACTACCAGCGCATCGCTCTTGTATCTCGCCTTGAAGTAGCCCACCACTGTCACAGCGCCCGTTCGTCTGGACACTATCGCCAGCTTATTTCCAAGCACACCGAGCACCAGAAATGTGACCGGGACCTGGATAGCAGCTATCCACGCCTGTGCATATCCATATGTAAGCCCCGCTGCACCCGGCCCTGATATAAATGAACTTGCGGAAGTGTATGTCGCCATGATCGTCATGGCTAGGACGATTCCGTTCATATTTCTTCCGCCTATGAAATACTTCTTCTCGGACGTTGTGTGCAGACTTTTCTCCGCCCTTCTGCTGTAGACAAAGCTCACCACAATATTGAATAACAAATATCCGAGAAAAACCGATAAGATCAATATCTGATTACTGTTCATTTTCACCCTCACTCTCATCCTCTTCATATTGGAAATCTACGAACACAAACTTAAGCAGCCAGAATACACCGATTACCGCAAGCACCACTGTTCCAAGCACCGAGACCACAAACCACGCCGGCATATGGAACACCGTCCACCCGGTGCCATTTAGCAGAAACGCGGTTAGCACATGCCATAAAAAACATATAAATACCACAAGCAGCGTCGCTTTGATCTCTTTTATGCACTGCCTGTGCTGTTCTTCCTTTGTCAGTTTCATCATAATAATATATCCCCTTATATTTCATAAATACATCGAGCTTTAACCATGTATATATCTTTTATACCTAATGGAATCAATTTTACCGCTGATGCCTACACTATTAGCTTATTATATCCTATCGCCTGTCGTCACAATGCTCATTATATCACGCTGATCAGTTTTTTCATAGTTGCCCCGCCAGCCACCCAAATCCTGTGCATATACAAACTCTGTATTGTTGTCTGCACAAAAAAAATGGCGCACAGACGTTTCGTCCATACACCAGCTATTTATAGTTTACTGTATACCAATTTATGTTACGCTATTTTATCTTTTACATTTTCCAATTCATATAACGTATCCGGATCTATATCCAGACATTTCGATGTATCCCTAGTTCCTGTCACATCCCATGCCAAAGTTCCATTCAAAATTGTACATGAATTCAAAAAGCGCCAGCACATAAGCTCTGGGATATATCAAATATTAAACGGACATACCACCATCTCAAATGCGCCAGCGCCTTATTTACTCTATATACATTTTAATTCAGATCTTTATACATTGATCTCCGCAGTAACGCCGAGGATATCCTTGTTCTCATCGAGGATAGGCTGAATGACCTCTGCAAGGAACTCTCTTGTCTGCTCAGGAGCACGACCTACGAAGTTCTTTGGCTCAAGGATAGATACGATCTCCTCCTTTGTCATACCAAAGTCAGGGTCTGCTGCGATACGGTCAACGAGGTCATTCTCTCTTCCGTACTTCTTGACCTGCTCGCCTGCAAGCATTGAGTACTCTCTGATCTTCTCATGAAGCTCCTGACGGTTGCCGCCACGCTTAACAGCATCCATCATGATATTCTCTGTTGCCATGAATGGAATCTCCTTCATAAAGCACTGGTAGATAACCTTGTCATATACCACAAGACCATCAACAACGTTCAGGTACAGATCAAGGATTCCATCAACTGCAAGGAATGCCTCTGGAACTGAGATACGCTTATTTGCTGAGTCATCAAGTGTTCTCTCAAACCACTGTGTTGCGGCTGTGATAGCAGGATTGAGCGCGTCACACATTACATAATTGGCAAGTGATGCGATTCTCTCACTTCTCATTGGATTTCTCTTGTATGCCATAGCCGATGAACCGATCTGGTTCTTCTCAAATGGCTCCTCTATCTGCTTTAAGTGCTGGAGAAGTCTGATATCATTTGAGAACTTGTGTGCGCTCTGTGCGATGCCTGAGAGCACGTTAAGAACTCTTGAGTCGACCTTTCTTGAATATGTCTGGCCTGATACAGGATAGCACTCAGCAAATCCCATCTTCTCAGCGATCTTTCCATCTATCTTTCTCACTGTCTCGTGATCTCCTCCGAAGAGCTCAAGGAAACTTGCCTGTGTTCCTGTTGTTCCCTTTGATCCGAGAAGCTTCTGCTGGCTGATCATGTACTCTATATCAGAGAGGTCAAGGAGCAGCTCCTGCATCCAGAGTGTTGCACGCTTGCCGACTGTCGTTGGCTGTGCAGGCTGGAAATGTGTAAATGCAAGAGTTGGAAGATCCTTGTACTGATCTGCGAACTTTGCCAGCTCATTTATAACATTGATGAGTTTCTTTCTGACAAGCTTTAATGCCTCTGTCATAATGATAACGTCTGTGTTATCGCCTACATAGCAGCTTGTTGCTCCAAGGTGGATTATTCCAGCTGCCTTAGGGCACTGAACACCGTATGCATATACGTGGCTCATTACGTCGTGACGAACCAGCTTTTCTCTCTCTCTGGCAACATCGTAGTTGATGTCATCAGCGTGAGCCTTGAGCTCCTCGATCTGCTCATCTGTGATTCTTGGATTGCCGTTCTCGTCCTTGAGACCAAGCTCCTTCTCTGTCTCAGCAAGAGCTATCCACAGCTTTCTCCATGTCTTAAACTTCATATCAGGTGAGAAAATATACTGCATTTCCTTACTAGCGTATCTTTCACACAGTGGGCTTTCGTACTTGTCCTTACTCATGTCTTTACCTCTTTCTTCCTGTAGTCTCCCGCATTTGCCAGCTGACAAATGCTTTTATATCTTATCACACAACTATTATACATGGGTTTCAGATTATTTCCATGCTTTTTTTGCATAAACCAGAAATTCGGAATCAATATCCGCTTTTTCCGCTGATATGATTCCGAATTTTCACAATTTTTGTCTTGCGACAAGTGCGCACTTTCGTGCGCTATCACCAGGACTCCTCCCGCTTACGCGGGCCCCTCCTCATGATATAATATGAGACTCCGATCCTCTCTTGAAATTCTCGTGGTCGCCTCTGATGTCCTCTGTAGGCGGTTTCATAGGATATTGGCCGCTGAAGCATCCATGGCAGTACTGTCTTCCGCCTGAGAGCTCCGGAAGCCTCTCCATCTTCAGGTACGCCAGAGAATCGGCACCTATGATCTTGCATATATCATCCACAGACCTGTTGTATGCTATGAGCTGCTCTCTGTCCGGAATGTCAGTTCCAAAGTAGCATGGATACAGGAATGGAGGTGAACTGATCCTTACATGGACCTCAGTCGCTCCTGCCTCCCTGAGCATGCCAACTATTCTGTCACTCGTAGTTCCACGAACTATAGAGTCATCTATCATTATGACACGCTTGCCATTTACAGCCTCCTTAAGGACGTTCAGCTTGACACGCACGCTGGACTCTCTCTGGCTCTGCTGTGGCTTTATGAATGTTCTTCCCACATATCCATTCTTGACAAATGCCGTTCCATATGGAATACCCGATTCAAGTGAGTAACCCATAGCCGCCGCATTTCCCGATTCAGGAACGCCAACTACCACATCAGCGTCAACCGGGCTGTCCTTTGCAAGGCATCTTCCGGCTGTGATACGCGAATCGTACACAGACATTCCATCTATGACTGAATCAAGTCTCGCAAAGTATATATACTCAAATATACATCTTGCATGCTGCTCCTGGCACATGTTCTTGTACGACTGGATTCCGTACTCAGGTGATATGGTTACAACCTCTCCAGGCTCCACATCCCTGACAAATTCAGCCCCTATGGTATCGAGAGCGCAGCTCTCAGATGCCAGTATGTATGCGTTATCACGCTTTCCTATACAAAGCGGTCTGAAGCCAAATGGGTCTCTGGCTCCGATAAGCTTTCTAGGGCTCATGATAACAAGTGAATATGATCCCCTTACTTTCTTGAGAGCTCTTGTGACAGCCTCCTCAACGGAACCGCACTTAACTCTCTCTCTGGCTATATGGTAAGCTATTACCTCAGAATCAATTGTAGTCTGGAATATAGCTCCTGTGAGCTCCAGCTCACGTCTAAGCTCAGGAGCATTTACCAGATTGCCATTATGGGCAAGTCCCAGAGTTCCCTTTACATAATTGAGAACCAGTGGCTGTGCATTCTCTATAGTGCTGGCACCGGCTGTAGAATATCTCACATGACCCACACCGATATTTCCCTTTAGCTTGCTCAGTGAATCAGTCGTGTACACCTCATTCACAAGGCCCATGCCCTTTAAGGAGCTGACCTTGCCCTTAGGACCGGCAGTGTCTGACACCGCTATACCGCAGCTCTCCTGCCCACGGTGCTGCAATGCAAACAAACCATAGTAGATCGTGTTCGCCACATCATTTCCATCGAAATCATAGATACCGAAGACTCCGCACTCCTCGTGCATCTCGTCCTCGTCATAATAATGGGATCTTAAACATTCGTTCATAAATATATGCCTCTCATGTTATATTATTGTAACTGTCACGGCCACATATTTCTCATTGTAAGTCTGGTGACAGTCATATCTTTCGCCACATAAAACTTTATCTGTTTTGCCACAACATGTCAACAGATAAATTCTATCATTTTCAGGTTGATACCCCACTTTTTTCATGCATTTTCACCAACAGCAGTATATTTCGCAAGTATTTATCTATTTAAGCTTGAGAAAATCCACATCTTTCTGTCACAACCTCGCCTCACCGGACGCTCTGTACTTCTCTCCTGACACGGCAGGTTACCACATAGTCCTTCCGGCTTCCACCTGAAATTATTCCATAGTGGCTGCCATAACATTATATCTTTTTTGAATTTCTCGGTATCTTATGCCACAAAATTTTCACCAAGCACACGAAAAAGCCCAAAAGATACAAATTTTACGTACTTTGTATCTTTTGAGCTTTTTTCTATCTATTGATGATAATTTTGTATCTTTACAAGGATTTTCCTTAAGAAATATCACAAGATCGTCAGACCTGCTTCATGAATTTCCTCAAGAAGTCCTACAGACCACTCTACTCCACAGCGTATCCCTTTGCCTTTATGAGATCTACCATCTTGTATACATACTTCTCACACAGCTCATCTGTAGCTGCCTCGACCATAACTCTGATGACAGGCTCTGTACCGCTCTGTCTGAGAAGAAGTCTTCCGTCGTCTCCAAGCTCTGCTGCTATCTCATCATTCAGTTTCAGCACATCAGCATCATTCATGACTGCATCCTTGCTTGAAACCTTGACGTTCACAAGAAGCTGTGGATATATCGTCAGGCTGTGGAACAGCTCTGAGAGCTTGACCTTACGTCCAAGTATAGTCTCCATGATCATCAGTGAGGTGAGGACACCGTCACCGGTTGTTGCATACTTGGAGAAGATGATATGTCCTGACTGCTCGCCGCCGATGGAATGTCCGTGCTCCATCATATTTTCGAACACGTACTTGTCACCGACTGCTGTCTTCTCATAGTTGATGCCCTTCTTGTCAAGTGCTTTGTAAAGTCCAAGGTTGGACATGATAGTTGTGACGATCGTATTGTTGTTCAGCTCGCCCTTATCCTTCAGATAACGACCGCAGACATAGAGGATCTTGTCTCCGTCCACGATCTCACCCTTGTCGTCCACTGCAAGACATCTGTCCGCATCACCATCAAATGCAAATCCCACATCAAGTCCCTTCTCCTTGACAAATGCCTGAAGCTTATCAATGTGTGTTGAACCGCAGTCCGTGTTGATGTTTGTTCCATTTGGTTCATTGTTGATGACATATGTCTTTGCTCCGAGAGCGTCATACACTGACTTTGCAACCAGATATGATGCACCATTTGCACAGTCAAGACCGATCCTCATTCCCTTAAAAGGTCTGGTAGGGATCGTGAGCAGATATCCTATATATCTGTTTCTTCCCATGGTGTAGTCGGTGGTCTTACCGATGCTGTCCTTCTTTGCAAATGGTATCTCACCGAGCTCTCCGTCTATATACTGCTCTATCTCATTCTCTATTGCTGCCTCGAGCTTATAGCCCTGACCGTTGATGACTTTTATACCATTGTCATAGTAAGGGTTGTGGCTGGCTGAGATCATGATACCGCAGTCAAAATCACCTGTACGGACTATATAAGACACGCTAGGCGTAGGTGTTACATGCATCAGGTATACATCAGCTCCGCTGGCAGTAAGTCCTGCAACCAGGGAATACTCGAACATGTAGCTTGAAAGTCTCGTATCCTTTCCGATGACGACATGAGCCTTTCCATCATCATGCTGCTTGCCATAGTAGTAGCCAAGGTATCTTCCAACCTTATAAGCATGCTCCACTGTAAGGTCTACATTTGCCTCGCCTCTGAATCCATCTGTTCCAAAATATTTACCCATTGTAAAATCCTCGATTCTATTATTCTATAACCTCATCCTGCTCGCTTTCCTGAACGACCAGAAGATCTATCGCTCTCCTGTGGATGTGTATCTTGGTCTCCTTATATTCTCCGCCGAACTCACCGTCGCATGTCCATGCAACCGGATCCTCTGCATCGAACTTGACCCTGTGAGCCCTGAATGAAACCATGCTCCTCTCATTCACATCTCCCGTAAGAAGTGCCCTTACAACTCTCTCCAGATCAGCTGGCGTCTTAATTGTCCTTATCAGTACTCCCTCAAAAAGTCCGTCATCGAACTCAACGCCTTTTCGGGTTATACTCTTAAATCCTCCTACGGATATCGAGTTAGACACCATACCGAATATGAACTCGCCTTCCTGCTCGTCCCCGTCTATTGTAACCTTCATCTTGTAAGATGGTACATTTGCCAGACTTTTTATCCCCTGCAATACATATGCCGCATGCCCAAATATATTCTTCATATTCTGCGGCGTTGCATATGATGTATCTGAGAACATTCCAAAAGCTGCGACATAAACAAAGTTCTTGTCGTTCAGACTTCCTATATCTATGGAGAACGGCTCTGCCTTCACTATCATCTCAGCCGCCTCAACTGTCTCTCTCGGTATGTCCATGCTCCTTGCAAAGTCATTGGTGGAGCCACACGGAATATATCCAAGTGGAACCTTTATCCCGCTCTTCATATATCCTGTAACTGTGTTGCCCAGGGTTCCGTCGCCCCCCGCACATACGATCACATCGTAGTTTGCGCCTTCCTCCTGAACAATTCTCTCTGCGTCATCTGCCGATTTCGTAAGATATGTCCTGACCGCGTAATCGTTGTTGCAGAACACTTCCAGCACATCCACCAAAGAATTCTTCAGAGTAGTCCTACCCGCTTTGGGATTCATGATGAACAGCATATTCTTCATACTTTCAATAACACAACCTTTCCGTTTGATACTGCTTATTTACTTGTGTTCCTCCTTGTACTTCATGTACAGATCATACCCCTTCTTGCGGAGCTTGCATGATGGACAATGTCCGCAGCCCTCGCCCTTGATGCCATTGTAACATGTAAGTGTCATATCTCTGATGACATCCAGTCCACCCAGCTCATCAGCCATCTTCCATGTCTCCATCTTATCGATCCACATCAATGGTGTTATTATATCAAACTCGTAGTCCATTGCAAGATTTAGTGTTGTATTTAACGATTTGATAAATATATCCCTGCAGTCAGGGTATCCTGAGAAATCACTCTGAGACACTCCTGTTATTATATCAGATATTCCCCTCTGTTTGGCAAATATTGCTACAAATGTAAGAAATACCATATTTCTTCCGTCAACAAATGAATTCGGTGTACCCTCGTCAGGTGCATTTTCATCAACCTTCATGTCTGTTCTTGTCAGAGAATTTGGCGCAAGCTGATTGAGAAGGCTCATATCGAGTATGTGGTGCTCCACTCCGAATTTGTCCGCGATCTCCCTGGCACACTCAAGCTCTAACGCATGTCTCTGTCCATAGTCAAATGATACCGCATACACCTTCTTGTACTTCTTGAGTGCCCACAACAGACACGTTGTGCTGTCCTGTCCGCCACTGAATACTACAACTGCCTCATCCTTATTCTTCAAATTCTGCATAATCTCATCCTCCATATATAATCAAATATGATATTCCAGGTCTCATTATAATAATCCCGAATCTGCAAATTCATAATTATCAATTCAGTATACCGATGACTATCTTCCCGCATTGTACATCATCAGCATCTTGTTCTGCAGAGCTGTGTCGCTCTCAAATCTTCCCCTGAGAGTGGTCGTCATAGTCTTGCTTCCCGGCTTCTTGATGCCTCTTGCCGTCATACAGCTGTGATGTGCCTCTATCATGACCGCAACATCCTCAGTTCCAGCAGCCTTTGATATGACGTAGGCAATATCCGAGCCTATCCTCTCCTGGAGCTGAAGTCTCTTCGCAACCATATCCGCGATCCTTGCTATCTTGGACAAGCCCAGCACTCTTCCATTTGGAATGTATGCAACAGACACCTTCATGTCATACATAAGCGCCATGTGATGCTCACAGTAGCTGAACACCTCTATATCCTTGACAAACACCATATCGCCCGCCTGTCTTGCCACTCCATCCTCGGCAAATGTCTTACCGAACATCTCAGCCAGCTCATCGTTGGTATAGTTCATTCCCTCAAATACTTCCTCATACATGCGCGCGACCCTGTCAGGAGTCTCTATAAGTCCCTCTCTGTCAGGATCATCGCCAAGGGCAATGAGTATCCCCCTTACGTGTTCCTTTATAGCCTCTTTATCTATAGCCATCTTATACACCTCTTTCTTCCGGATCCCAAATGAACTTGTGGAGCTGCAGCTGCAGCTTTACATCATTCATACCGTTCTCTATCATAAAGTCCACTATATCCGCCGGATCTATACTTCCATACACAGGACTGATGAACACCCTCGTTCTCTCATCCAGTGCATATTCCCTGATTATCTCAAGGCATTTCTCCAGATCCTCCTGTGAGCCTACCACAAATTTAACCGAATCATTTTTGTCTATATAGTTATAATTTGCAAGGCACATGTCACTCTCCATACCGCTGGATGGGCATTTATAATCCAGTGTGTATGACACATTTCCGCCGAGAGCCTTGAACTCAGCAATATCAACACTTCCATTTGTCTCAATCTCAACCCTTATGTCATCCTCAAGCGCAAATGCCAGAAGGAGTTTGTCTATGTCTTTCTGTATCAGCGGTTCACCGCCTGTCAGTGTGACATTCTTTACCTCTGTTCTCCTGACGTAATCCACGAGTTCATCCTCTGTAAGCTCCTGATAGTCCACGCCCGGCTCATTTGCCCACTTTGTATCGCAGTATCCGCAGTTAAGATTGCAGCCCGCAAATCTGATAAACACAGCGAGTTCTCCGGCTCTTGCCGCCTCACCGTTGATACTTATAAATCTCTCTACTACTCTGTACGTACTCACGTCTATATTTCCTTTCTCCCAGTGTATATTGTCTCACATCTGACAGATCTTGAGACCAGTCAGTTTCTCACCGGGATCCTATTGTTTATATTACTCGCAATAAGACGCCACATTATTCGGTGTCTCATACACACTTGCCTCTATAACATTGTAGCCTCGGCTCGTCATCTCATCATATATATACTTTGCGAAGTTCTCAGCCGTAGGTCTGAAATCAACCTTCACGATTCTCAGATTCTCCGCCAGCAGCGCATCCTCCGTTGCCTGTTTCAAACTTCCTGTCTCCATGATAAGGCTGTGATCAAAATGATCTGCAAGCTCTCTCAGATCCTTCTTAAGATTCGAGAAATCTACCACCATTCCCCTGTTCTGTGTATCGTGCTCAAGCGTTTCCGCTCCAACCTCTATCTCCACCGTCCATCTGTGTCCGTGGATATTGCTGCATTTGCCCTCATAATCTTTTAGAAAATGGGCGCTGTCAAAACTTGCCTTTGTTTTTAACTTATACATAACTCCTCCTATAAGCATCCAACTGTTCACCACAAAAAAAGACCAGAATAGGACATTCTGATCTTCTTATGTCCTAGTTTTGTTTAGTGACAGGATGGTACTAATGAACTGTCAATCTATTTTATTGTATTTATATTGTGCTCCAATTCTTTACCTGCCGGAATTTCTATCCAACAGACTGGTTGACGTTTCTAATATCACTTTAAATATTAAGGAATCCCTTAACCTCTGCCAGCATATCCTCCTTGTCACATACTGTGTCGTGGAGTACCTTTGCTGATCTGATATCCTCTATAGCCTGAGGCACCTTTACTCCTGAGAGCTTCTCAAGCTCGTCAACGAGCTCAAAGTCTGTCTTGGAATCGTACTCAGGATCTATAGCGTTCATAACGCTTCTTGTGAACTTGTATGGGCTTGCTGTTGATGCGATGACTGTAGGCGTCTTATCACCTGTCTCTGCCACATACTTGTCATATACTGTAGCTGCAACTGCTGTATGTGTATCGATGATATAATCGTCTGACTCGTATACCTTCTTGATGGTTGCTGCTGTCTCTGCCTCTGTAGCATATCCACCATAGAACTCGGCAAGCTTTGCCTTCATATCGTCTGTGATGGTGTACACACCATCTGTTGTGAGTTCTTTCATAAGCTCTGAGTTCTTCTCAGCATCGTTGCCAGCGATCTTGTATATCAGTCTCTCAAGGTTGCTTGAGATGAGGATATCCATCGATGGTGATGTTGTGAGTATGAACTCTCTGTTTCTATCATATGTTCCTGTCTGGAAGAAATCAAACAGAACCTTGTTGTCATTTGACGCACAGATGAACTTCGCGATTGGAAGTCCCATCTCCTTTGCATAATATGCAGCGAGGATATTTCCAAAGTTACCTGTTGGAACATCCACATTGATCTTGTCACCGGCCTTGATGGTTCCATCTGCAACAAGTCTTGTGTATGCGTATACATAATATACCATCTGAGGAACAAGACGTCCGATGTTGATGGAGTTTGCTGATGAGAACTGATATCCCTTCTCATCCATGTACTTTGCAAGCTCTGTATCTGAGAACATCTTCTTTACACCTGTCTGGGCATCATCAAAGTTGCCTGTGATACCTACAACAAATGTATTGTCTCCCTTCTGGGTAACCATCTGTTTCTCCTGAATAGGGCTTACACCATGCTTTGGATAGAATACTATTATCTTTGTTCCTGGTACATCTGCAAATCCAGCAAGGGCAGCCTTACCTGTATCTCCTGATGTTGCTGTGAGGATGACGATCTCATTCTTCACGCCATTCTTCTTCGCTGATGTTGTGAGGAGATAAGGGAGAATTGAAAGTGCCATATCCTTAAATGCGATCGTTGAACCATGGAACAGCTCAAGATAATATGCTCCTGCCTTATTTACAAGTGGTGCTATGACCGGTGTATCAAACTTTGAGTCATATGCTGAATTTATACAATGCTTAAGTTCATCCTCTGTGAAGTCTGTGAACATTAATTTCATAACCTCATAGGCTACCTGCTGATAGTTCATCTTTGCCAGATCTTCCAGCGACACATCAAGTGCCGGGATCGAATCCGGTACAAAAAGTCCTCCCTCATTAGCAAGGCCCTTAAGTATAGCCTGTGACGCTGTTGCTGTCTCGTTTGCATTTCTTGTGCTTCTGTAAATCAGTTCCATTTGCCAATCTCCTTAAAATGTATTTAATCCTCTAGGTTATATGCATCTTCAAATATTCTATGGATCAAGTAATCCACAAATAATCGTGTGCATTATAACACAGGGATATAGAAAAAACAAGGCATTCAGGCAAGCAATGCTGGCATGATATCAAAACCACGGCCTTCATCTTCTCCATATCGCTTTACACAACACAAAACCCGCCTGATGGCGGGTTTTACTGTATAAGTTTATATTCAATTGAACTGTGATTGCTGTATTACTTTACATATACATCATAGTAGCCTGTTGCGAAGTTAAGTGCGGCCTGATGGTTTGAGAAGTAGATATCAAGATGATTTCCATTGATAGCTCCTCCTCTGTCCTGAACTGTATATGTATGCCCGTCAACTATCAGCTCTGTTCCGAACTCGAAGTTGCTAGGCGCTGCACATGTAACTCCCTCAACTGCAGGTGCTCCTGAGGCTGTTGTTGGGTTATCCATATTGCTGTACTCTCCACAGCAGATCGGACATGGACAATATGCTGTGATCCAGAATGTTCCGAGATATGTACCTGATGTCTCACCATTCACATACATTACCTTATCCTCCGGAAGTCCGTCAGTTGCCTTCTCTGTAGATGGATCCTCTGAGATCTCATCCTCTGGCAGACCTGCTGTTGACTTATTGTCATCCTCTACCTTCATCTCTGTGGTAGCCTCTGTTGCCTGAGTTGTAACCTCTTCAAATTCAATCTTCTGCTCAACAGCTTCTGCTGGAGCATGCTGAACTCCTCCGCTGATCGCTACTGCCTGTCTTGTAGACTTCTTGCTTGAGAGTACTGTTGAACCGGTCTTGTTGACGTCTGAAAGTGTTCCATCTGCCAACTGTTCAGTTGCTGTGGTCTCCGCGTAGTCTGCTGCATTGTCTGCATATAATGTATTACCTGCTGCCGCAATGGATATGCCTCTGCTCTTTGATGATACCATGCTGTCATCTGAATAGATAACACCATATGATGATATTCCAACTGCAATGAGCACTGCTCCGATGCTGATTTTCTTTACGTTCTTTCTAAGTGATGTCTTGAGTGATGTTTTCTTTAGTTTCTGTGATTTCATACGTGATGAATCTGAAAACCTTTGCATAACCTTTTCTCCTTAATTTCTTTACGGTTTCAGAATTGTTACAAAACCGTTAATTTTTTACTCATGACGCTATTATAATCTCTGTCAAAAGAAAGGTCAAGCAAAGTAGCTATTTTTATGAATGCTGCACAATTGTACAAAATTCTTTATTTCTGTTAATGTAAATATGTAACATTTTTGCACTATATTTTTGTGCATATCACACATTTAATCCCTGTAACATTTTTGAAACATATTGGCACATTGTATATTTTTACTTTACATTTTTTAAGAATTTCTTTATTTCTTGTTACAATTTTTAATTATTATGTTAACTCTACATCACTTTTTCAGGTATACTTTCTTCCCACCTGTCAAGCAATTCCACAAGCTCATCGTATGTCTCAACCTCGTTCACAAGCCCCCTTAGCCTTGCCGAATCGTACATTCCAGCAGAGTACCATGCCACATGTTTTCGCATCTCATGGATCCCAATATACTCTCCCTTAAACTCAGTCATCAACCTTGCATGTCTGAGGATCATCCCCCTCACCTCATGGGCATCCGGTCTCGGTGGCAGATCTCCATGCTCATAATAATACTTCATATCCCTGAATATCCACGGGTTTCCTCTGGCTCCTCTGCCTATCATAAATCCGTCACAATCCGTCTGATTTCTCATATCTATAATGTCCTTTGGAGTGTTTATATCGCCATTGCCTATGACTGGTATATTGCACACCTGCTTTACTCTGGCTATGACATCCCAGTCGGCGTGTCCCTGATAATACTGCTGTCTTGTCCTGCCGTGTACCGCAACCGCCGCAGCACCACTTTCCTGGGCTATATGTGCGATCTCCGGGGCATTTATATGCTCAGGATCAAATCCACTTCTTATCTTTATCGTCAGAGGTATACTTATCGCATTTGCCACCGTCTCAACAATCCTGCCCACCAGAAGAGGGTCTTTCATGAGGGCTGATCCCTCACCGTTATTCACCACCTTTGGCACCGGACATCCCATATTTATATCTATAAACGAGTATCCATTTCCCTCTATCTTTTTCGCCATCTCAGCCATTATCACAGGATCTGAGCCAAAGAGCTGAAGTCCAAACGGCTTCTCCCTCTCATCCATTGCCAAGAGGGGCTTTGTATTCTTATTGTTATAGTATATCGCCTTGGCGCTGACCATCTCGCTATACAGGATATCGCAGCCCTGTTCCTTGCATAAAAGACGAAATGGCTGGTCACATACACCAGCCATCGGCGCCAGGATCAATTTATCCCTAAAATCCATAAATTTCTCCATTGCTTCTATATATATGTCATTTTTCTATTTCTGCTTGTCCATGATAAGTCTGAGTCCGTGGAGAGTAAGATCCGGATCATACACATCTATACAGTCCGTGTTCTCATATATCATCTTGCCGAGACCGCCCGTTGCAACCACTTTCATGTCGTCGAGACCTGACTCCTTCTTCATCCTCTTCACTATATATTCAGTCTGACCTATGTAACCCATACAGACACCCGCCTGCATACTGGATATTGTGTCCTTGCACAGGATAGTGTCAGGCACCTTTATCTCTATCTCAGGAAGCTTTGCAGTTCCCGTCCAAAGTGCATTTGCTATAAGTCTTATACCAGGTGATGTGACTTCGGCCTCAAATATACCATCGCTACTTATGAGATCATATGTGGTAGCAGTTCCAAAATCAATCGTGAGAACTGGTCCTCCATACATGTGATATGCTGCCACAGCATCTACAATCCTGTCGGCTCCGAGCTGCTTTGGATTTGGCAGTGCAATATTTATGCCCGTCCTTATGCCTGGCTCAACTATAAGCGGTGTAATGCCAAAATATTTCTTTATACCGTTCACAAGTGAATGCATTATCTTCGGAACTACAGAGGCAATGATAACCTCATCTATAACATCCTTGGACAACTGTCTCATTCGCAGCCAGTCGAGCAGAAACACTCCGTACTCATCCGATGTACGCGATATCCCCGTTGTCATTCTAAATGTTTTCTCAAGTTTCTCTCCATCGAACAGTCCGATGGTTATGTTGGTATTTCCCGCATCAATAGCAAATAACATGATCTCTTTCCCTTCCTGATCATCAAATTTTTATCATTCTTTTATAAGGCTGTCAAGGTCTACGCCCTGTATAAATATCTTGTAGAAAAGCTCCAGGCTCTGAAACAGTTCGCGCTTCTCATTCTGCAGCTTTTTCACCTTCAGTCCACATCCTATGTCGTCAAACAGAAGATCATCGTCAAGCGCCCTTGTCTGTATCCTCAGATTACCAGCATCATCAAACACCAGCATAAATATGCCGCCGACTTCCTGAGTAAATGCCCCACACATGGCATGAAGCTCATCCTTTATATCATCAGGAAGTTTTGAAAACTCTTTGTTCAGATAAAACTTCTGATTGTATATCGAACTGGCACATAGAACCAGCTCGCCATCCTCAGTTCTTGTTGAAATATCCATTGTATCTCCTATCCTATGACATCCGCCATATCATACATTCCTGCCGCTTTGCCCTTAAGGAACTTGCCTGCCTCAACTGCACCCTTGGCAAATACTGACTTTGAATATGCTGTATGCTTGAACTCTATAACCTCATCTATTCCCGCAAATATAACCTCGTGCTCTCCTACGATAGTGCCACCTCTCACCGCTGAAATTCCGAGTTCTCTCTTATCTCTCTTCTTTCTCACCTGACTTCTGTCATACACATACTCATACTGTTCTCCACACGCTTCGTTTATGGAATCAGCAAGTGCAAGTGCCGTTCCCGATGGAGCATCGACCTTCTGATTGTGATGTTTTTCTACTATCTCTACATCATATCCAGCAGGACTGAACACCTTTGCAGCATCTTTCAGAAGCTTCATGAGTGTATTTATTCCAAGTGACATATTTGCAGACTTGAGTATAGCAACCTTCTCACTACATTCCTTCACTTTCGCCAACTGCTCATCGGAAAGTCCTGTGGTACAGAGAACTATAGGAGTCTGTGTTCTAACACCGTAATCAAGCAGCTTATCCACTGCTGCTGCTGCTGCGAAATCTATGATGACATCAGCCTTTACATCACAATCATCAATATCTGTAAATACAGGATATCCATTATCTCTACAGTCAACCACATCTATACCGGCTACTATCTCAGCTTCAGGATCATTTGCCGTTATCCCGGTTATGACCTGTCCCATCCTTCCATTACATCCATGCATGATAATCTTTACCATCTGTATCATCCTCCATATATCAGTATTTTCATTTGCATGATATTTATCAGTTTCTTTCACTGTTGTATACATTACGACATGTACTCCATTTTACACATTTGCGGTCTATTGTGCAATGTTTTTCCTTACAAAGATAAAATGTCCTTATAAAGACAAAATGTCTGCAGTCCTGACAGACCGCAGACATTTTCAGCATATATTTAAATATTGTGCCATAATTTTTAGAGTACTCCGTAGTCCTCCATGGCCTTCTTCAGTTTCTCTACATTCTGTGGCTCCATCTCTGTAAGAGGCATTCTGAGTGTACCACCGCACATACCGAGAAGTTCAACAGCTTTCTTTACAGGAATTGGGTTGACCTCACAGAACAGTGCATTGCAGAGGTCAATAGTCTTGAGCTGAAGATCCAGACTTTCCTGAACATCGCCATCAAGATACTTCTGAACCATATCGTGTACATCCTCAGGAATGATATTTGCTGTAACTGATATAACTCCCTTTCCGCCAAGCGCCAGAAGAGGTACTACCTGATCATCATTTCCTGAATATATATCTATGCATCCATTTGCAAGGCTTGCAAGCTTTACTACCTGGCTTATATTTCCTGATGCTTCCTTGATTCCCACTATATTCTCCACGTTCTGCGCCAGATATACTGCTGTCTCCGGCTGGATATTGCATCCTGTACGCGATGGAACATTGTAAAGAATGATAGGAACATTTACTGAATTTGCTACAGCTGTGAAATGAGCTATAAGTCCCTTCTGTGTTGCCTTGTTGTAGTATGGTGTAACAACAAGGAGTCCGTCAACACCGTAGCTCTCAGCCTCTGTTGAAAGATAGATCGCTGTAGCTGTACAGTTTGAACCTGTTCCTGCTATAACCTTTATTCTGTGATCGGCAAATTCTACACATTTCTTCACACACTCCAAATGCTCCTCATGTGAGAGTGTGGATGCCTCTCCTGTTGTTCCACATATTACTATCGCGTCAGTCTTATGAGCTACATGAAATTCTACAAGCTCCTTGAGCTTAGCATAATCCACATCTCCATTCTCCAAAAATGGTGTTACAAGTGCAACTGCTGAACCGGTAAAAATCGACATATTGTCATCCTCCTTAAAAATAATAGTTGATACAATATAGCATGTAGCATAAAAATGGGTTGGCGAAAAGCCAACCCATAAAAATATCTCATTCTTATAAGTAGCTCTCCATCTCTATAAATAAAATAGCCTATATAAATATCGATGACAGTCATACAGCTATTAACTGCACAACCAGCAGTGAACTCCGTGGCTGGTTCACAACTTCGGCGGTCTCTCCTTTCACCAGAACTCATATGCAACCACACGCATCATTCTGTCTACTCTTAAATCCCGCGCCTCTACTATATTGTATTCAGTTTAACCTTAGATAGTGCTACTATATCACCGACTTCACCCTATGTCAACATCTATTTAGCCGGAATCCTCCCACTTACGCGGGTCCCTCCTTATGAAATAAGGTACAGGCGCATTCCTATGCGCTTCGCGCGGCGCCTGCGTGCTTCACAAGAAATTCTCCCACTTACGTGGGTTCCTCCTTATGAAATATTGTGCAGGCGCATTCCTATGCGCTTCGCGCGGCGCCTGCGTGCTTCACAAGAAATCCTCCCGCTTACGCGGGTCCCTCCTTATGAAATATTATTCAAGGCATTCCATTTTGCTCACAGATACCTCATAGGCTACTCTGCTAACCACCTGGTCGTTGTCGATACGTTTCTGATATTCTCTGCTCTGTATCCTTCCCCATATCGCCACATGTTCCCCGACCTGAAGTTTTCCTGCAAATCTCGCATTTCTTCCCCAGCATATGCAAGGTATGTAATCACTCTTTCCATACGCTCTGTTCACTGCGAGCAGAACATCAGCTATCTCCCTGCCGAGAGGAGTCATCCTGTACACTGGAGCCTTACATATGTAACCATCAAGATATATCTGGTTCGGTCTGTTCTCCTCCTCCGGCTCATCCTCGTCCAGCTGTTCGATCTCTCTCACAAACACAGATAGTATAAGTCGGTTCTTTGTCTCCTCATGCTTGTTGTAGGATCTGAACTGCCCCTTAGCCATGATCTTCTCACCTACATGGGACTCGTTCACATCAAACAGTCTGTCAGACACCATAAGCGGGATCACATCGTAGGCATCGCTCAAGCGACTCACCATAAGATCAACCATATAAAATCCCTCTCCGAATATTTCGTGGCTGAATGTAAATTCTGATGCTATCTCTCCTGCCACCACTACCTGATTGTTGTTTAATGTTTTTTCAGTCATATTTTCTCCCTCCGTTATAACAAACTTTTGCATACTCTAAAAGTTATGCCAGATGATTCAAAAATATGCTGTCTTGTTTAATCTAGTTTTGTCGTGCACTCCTTCGCTGTCTCATGGCCTCATACGACAAAAGTGTTGCAGATATTGCGGCATTAAGCGACTCCACTTTCCCCTCCATCGGAATGCGCAGAAGTCTGTCGGCAGTATCCGACACAGCCTTTGACAGGCCATTTCCCTCGTTTCCAATGAGGAATGCTATCTTGTCAGGAAATTCCGTATCGTAAAGTTCCTCTCCGTCAAGATGTGCCCCGTATATCAGCACACCTTTTCGCTTCAGCGCATCTATGGTGTAGATCAGATCATCACTCTGCACAAACGGCACCCTGAATATCGCTCCCATGGTCGATCTGACAACCTTTGGATTATACGGATCACATGAACCGGGACCTATGATCACCCCAGTAATTCCCGCAGCCTCAGCACTTCTGAATATAGTTCCCATATTTCCTGGATCCTGGATGGTATCCAGTATCAGATATGTCGCTGTGTCCGTACTGCCCGCAATATCGGTCATTTCATAATGAAAACATCTGACGACTGCCATGCAGCCCTGCGGCGTTTTCGTCTGTGACACCCCCGCAAATACACTGTCGCTCATAACCGTAACCTCAGCCGCATTATAAAGCTCCTGCAGATCGTCCTCATCGCAGTATTCAGCGTACGCTGATTCCGACATGTAGATCTCATCCACACTGTCCACCGGTATTTCCCTGAACATCCTTATACCCTCAACGATAAAGACATCCCGCTCTCTTCTGAGCCTTGAGTCCTTGTTCAGCTTATTTAACATCTTTACTTTAGGATTGCTGTTAGCCGTGATTATATCCAAAGTTTTATTCAATGTTCCTTTTCTCCTTCATCTATACATCTCGTAAAAGCACCCTGTCTTTGCCATATTCCATCTGAAGTGAGTAGAGTATGCCTGAATTCTCATCCACACAGAAGCCTCTTCCCATACTCTTCATCTGTCTCGTGGCTTTAAGCTGCACATACACAGGACAGTTGCCTCTGTGTTCCTCGAGGATTGACATAAATTCCGCCTCGTTTTTCACATACTCATTCATATCGTCAAACAAAACCCACAGCTGCTTGTTGCTCTTAACAGGCTTTTGCTTTGTCCCCCAGCTTCTCTGCGAGGCGAATTCCACCACACCATTTGTCACATTGTCAAATGCAACAAGATCAGAAAGAATGATCTTGCTGTCCTTTTCTCCCACATCTGCGCGACCTCTGACAAACACTCTGTTGTCAACTCTGAGCTGCTCCCTATGTTTTTCAAAATCTCTAGGGAACACTACGATATCTATCTGACCTACAAGATCCTCCAGGGTAACATATGCCATGTTCTGGTTGTTTCTTGTAAGTTTTACCGATACATCCGTAATGATTCCGCCCACTACATACACAGCGCCATCCTGGATCTTTCTGTCCTTCTCATCCGTTCCGGCGTCATCCAGCTCTGCATCATCCTCACTGTCGCCGGCAAAATCCAGAGACTGTGCTGTGCAGTTTTTCTGCAACAGATCCACATATTTTCCAAGAGGATGTCCGGATATATACACTCCAAGAACAGACTTCTCTAGTGAAAGCTTCTCCGTGTCCGGATATTCCTCCACCTCAGGATACGGCACTCTTGTGCTTGCCGCAAAATCTTCACCCATGATATCGAACAGTGACAGCTGTCCTGATTCCCTGCTTTTTCTCTCCCTTGCAGTCTCTTCAGATATGGCTGGAAGCGCCATGAACATCTGCTTTCTATTAGCTCCCATTCCATCAAACGCTCCGCTGAGTATAAGTGCCTCGACAGTCTTCTTGTTGGTATCCTTCGACGGCATTCTTGTGAGGAAGTCATGGAGGTCCTTAAATCTGCCATTTTTCTTTCTCTCCTCAACTATCCTGTCCACTACCGCAGCACCAACACTCTTTATTCCGGACAGACCATATCGTATCTTTCCATCGCTTATGGAGAATTTGGCAACTCCCTCATTTATGTCTGGCGGGAGTATCTCAACGTTCATCTGCTTACAGACATTTATATACTTTGCGACCTTGCCGTTGTTATCGAGAACTGACGATATAAGTGCAGCCATAAATTCCACTGGATAGTAATATTTCAGGTAAGCTGTCTGGGCTGCAAGTACCGCATATGCTACAGAATGGGACTTGTTGAACGCGTACTCTGCGAACTTCATCATCTCATCGAATATCTTGTTTGCAACATCCTCTGATATTCCATTTGCAACACAACCTGGCACATTCAGCTCCTTGTTGCCATAAACGAAGTTTTTACGCTCCTTCTCCATCTCCTCGGGCTTCTTCTTAGCCATAGCTCTTCTAACCAGATCACTTCTCCCCAGAGTGTAGCCTGCCAGTTTCATAACTATCTGCATTACCTGCTCCTGATAAATGATACAACCGTATGTCGGCTCCAGTATCTCCTCAAGCTCCGGCGTATCATATCTTACAAGCTCCCGGTTCTCCTTACCTCTGATATAGTCATCTATGAACTGCATCGGACCCGGTCTGAAAAGTGCCACTCCGGCGATTACATCATCCAGACTCTGTGGCTTCAGCTTCATCATAAAATTTTTCATTCCCGGGCTTTCAAGCTGGAACATTCCTTCTGTCTTACCCTGTCCCATAAGCCCCAGTATATTCGGATCATCATAGTCTATGTTGTCTATGTCAAGATCTCTTCCCGTGTTCTCCTTGATGAGCTTAACTGTATCTTGTATGACAGTGGCAGTACGAAGTCCCAGAAAGTCCATCTTGAGCATTCCAAGGTGTTCGACTGTGTTCTTCTCAAACTGTGTTACAACTGCACCCTCAGCACCAACTGAGAGCGGCGCATATTCTTCTATAGCCTCACGGCCGATAACAACCCCCGCTGCATGCATTCCCGCATTTCTCGGAAGTCCCTCAAGCTTCTTCGCGATATCCACTAGTTTCCTTATCTCATCCGAACCCCTGTACATATCCTGAAAATCCTTGCTTGTCTTCAGTGCTATATCTATCGTCATGTCCTTTTCTGCCGGGATCGCCTTCGCAAGGGCATCACACTGGGCATATGGAATATCCATAGCCCTGCCGACATCTCTTATGACATTTCGTGCACCCATGGTCTGGTATGCGATTATCTGCGTTACGCATTCTTCTCCGTACTTCTTAACACAGTAATCAATAACCTCCTGTCGCCTTATGTAGCAGAAGTCTATATCAATATCCGGCATGGATACACGCTCCGGATTCAGGAACCGCTCAAAAAGAAGATCGTACTGCATAGGCTCTATGGTTGTTATGTCCAGGCAGTATGCGACCACGCTTCCAACCGCTGAGCCTCGTCCCGGTCCCACTGCTATTCCATTTGTCTTTGCAAAATGAATAAAATCCCATACTATGAGAAAATAGTCAACAAATCCCATGCTCTTTATGACCGAGAGCTCATAGTCTATCCTCTGGCGCACATCATATCCTTTATCACCCTCACTGAGGTCTTCCGTGTCCGCATACTTTATACCGTATTTTCTCTCCATACCGTCATATACAAGCTTTTCAAGATACTCCTCCGCCGTATATCCGTCTGGCACGTCAAATCTCGGCACCTTCTGTTCACCGAATATGATCTTGACGTTGCACCTCTCCGCTATCTTATGGGTATTTTCAAGAGCTTCCAGTGCATATGGAAACAGTTCCGCCATCTCCTCTTTGGACTTGAGGTAATACTGTCCTCCATCATAACGCATCCTGTTCTCATCCTGGACCTTCCTGTTTGTCTGGATGCAGAGCAGCACGTCATGCGCCTCCCAGTCCTCGGCATAAATATAATGAGAATCGTTGGTAACTACCATTGGTATGCCAAGTTCCTTTGAAAGTCTCATGACACCTGCATTCACAGTAGCCTGATCAGGAATACCGTGATCCTGCATCTCAAGGAAATAGTTATTCTCACCAAATATATTCCTGTATTTCACTGCGGCTTTCCTGGCGCCTTCATAGTCGTTCTTCCTTAAATGGGTTGCAACCTCACCAGCAAGACACGCACTCAATGCTATTATGCCCTCGTGATACTTTTCCAACACCTCCATATCAACTCTCGGTTTGTAATAAAATCCCTCAGTAAATCCACGGGTAACTATCTTTGAGAGATTGTGGTATCCCTGATCTGTCTCAGCCAGAAGGACCAAATGATAGTATCTATCATCTCCTTTTCCCACCTCTCTGTCAAATCTTGATCCCGGACTTACATAGACCTCACAGCCAAGTATCGGCTTTATACCCTCAGCCATGCACGCCTCGTAGAATTCTATAACTCCATACATGACACCATGATCGGTTATCGCCAGCGAGTCATACCCAAGCTCCTTAGCCCGGTGTACAAGCTCCTTTATCTTGGCAGCTCCATCTAGCAGACTGTAACCTGTATGCACATGCAAATGTGTAAATTCCATACATTTTCCTCCCTGTCATCTGTCAACTCTGTACCCCGCATCACTTCCTGTTATGCAGGATCTCACGTCTTATATAATCGAAAGTAAAATCTTCACCCTTCTCTGCCAACATTGCCAGCATTGATTCCAGAAGCTTTGCAGACTCCGGATGCAACAGATCCCTCGATCTGCCCCTGAGATAATAATTCAGTGGATATGCATCCGTATATTCATCCCTGTTATAATTCTTACTTGCCGCAACCCTATCACAGAACATCTCCACAACATATTTGACTGGCATCTTCATTCCCATGAGCTGTCTGTTGCTCTTGTCGGCGCTGTAATCTATCCAATATTCCAGATGATGCTTATTCCTGCCTTTGTGATGCAGCCACGCGCCAGAATACCCCTTTTCTTCTCTCTCAGCGTCGTTAGGGCTCCTAGTCCCCTGGAAGTATCTTGCTCCCACAGAAAACTCCGTCCATGAATACTTGGACAGATCGTGAAGAAGTCCCTGCTTGTATAAGCCACATCTGAAACAGTTCTTCATCACCATCCATTTATGTCTGTTTATCGTCTTTAAATGTCTGTACCACTTAGGTGCCTCCATATCCACGCCTCCTTCGGGAAGTTCCACCAATATAGCAACGAAAGGCTGCCAGCAAATGCACCCTGATGGGGTTCATTGCAGGCAGCCTTCCCATATTATCAAGCCGAAAAAGGGACTCGAACCCTCGACCCACGCATTACGAATGCGTTGCTCTACCAACTGAGCTATTTCGGCATCTATAAAAATACTGCCAATGGCGGTGTCAGAAACACCATATGCCATACAGCGGTATATTTACCAATCCTTTATCAACGAACATGTCATCTGTAGATATTCTCACAGAAGTCTTATTGTTATATCTCTGTCGGAATACTCTGGAACTCTGAGCTTTCGTATGCGGACTTGTCTGTACGTCCACCGGAATGACCTCTCCATCACCTTCATATACAAAATCCACTTTTGCAGTGGCTGATGATATCCAGAAGTACAAATCTCCAACACTCTTGTTCATATAGAGTTCAGCCATCGCATACTGTTCTGCAATAACTCCATCCATCATATCCAGAACATTGTCAGTATCTATATCCTGAACCAAGATCCCCGCCATCATTCTGAGTAGTCCGTGATCCAAATGATACAGCTCAAATGACTTATCATCCCTCTGATCCGTCAGTGGAAGTACTCCATTTCTTACTCTGAACACCTGTCTCACAACTCCCATTCGAACTATCTGGTCAACAGATGCCTCGTACTCTCTGGCTCGTGCTTTTGGATCTACATATCCATACATGAACTTCTTGTTCTCTTTCGTGAGCTGCGTTGGAATACTCTTCCATATCGCCATAACCTTCGAAAGATACCTCTTCGGAGTGGAGTTTATCAGATAATCGGTCATCCTGTCAAGTATAGACTTCAATATTACGTCTACTCTTCTAAAATCGCCTGTCTTATAATACTCATCAACAGCCTCTGGCATACCTCCCGTGACGAAGAACGCCTCCAACATCGTCTGGACACTTTCCCTCACCTCATCCGGCATCGCTGTCAATTTCTGATTCTCTATAAATGCACAAAGCTTTCTGCCTTTTCCCGCCTTCAGAAACTCGTCAAAGCACATAGGCATCAGCTCATACACGCATATATCGTCTGCGCACTCTTCCTCACCAAGCATAGGTCCACACACTGTAGCCACAACACATATCTTACACTCCGTGTTATACTTTGCATATTGAACAAGATTCTGCAACAGACCACTGCAGTTTTCTGCGTTGTCAAATATGAGCAGCTTGTCTTTAAAATCATACTTATCCAGAGAAGTGGTAAGCTTGGCATGAAGCTTTTCAGGTCTCCTCTCCTTACTTGCATATGCTGCAAAATCTGTCTGCTTATTCATGTCTACAATTATGTGATCCTCAAAAAAACCCATGGCAAAATCTGTGACAGCCCAAGTCTTTCCCACGAACTTGCCACCTCTCACGACAGCTATCTTATTATTTCCTGTCTCGTACCATGTTGCAAGGTCGTTCATTATATTCCTAAACAAGCATCTCACCTCGATTCGGTCACTTTTTTCTAACCTTTTACAATTTATAGCATACCACTAATAATAACACATGTAAATAACCAGCTCATCCATATGTACTATTGCATTCTCACTATTACTTTTTTGTTACAAATTTCTATTTTCTATTCATACAAGAATTTTTCTCTGAAATATGTCTTGAGTGCCGGTTCATCTATATCTACGAACTTCATTACTACCTCATATAAAAATTCCTTGTATTCCTCCCAGTCTTCTCCATTCATATCAACATTCTGCTGATCCTCATAGAAAATCTCTCCCAGACTATTTCTGAGTCTGATGGTGGAACTATATACATTCTGTCCAAACGCATCATCCATCTCCGGCTTCACAACATCCACGGTCATGCCTCCGTATTTTAGATGTGTCTCACTGTGCATTATGCACACTTCCCTCTCTATGCGTGATATGCACCAGTCCTCCACCATATCTCTCAGGAAATACTTTCGGTTCTCATACAGATATCTCTTGATAGCCATAAGTATTATCTCATTTTGGGAATACCCTGTCTGATCAGAAAGTCTCTCTATGTCGCGTGCCATTCTTGAATCCACTCTGAGCGGCTTGTTTGTCATCTCTTTCCTGTTAAGTCCTGGCATAATTATGCTTCCTTTCTCAAATACCGAGATAAAAACCCGGAGGAGATCTGATATATCCTCCGGGTAAATTGATCATTTATCCTCCGTCAGACCCGATACCCAGGTCAGACTGATTACTCGCCCTTGCCAATTGAAAGGAATCCACTTTCATTTGTCTTGAGCAGGAACGCAAGACCTATATTCTTCTTGCCCTCCTCTGTAGCCTTATAAATCTCGCCTGTCTCAACAAGTGATTTTGATATTGCTATAAGCACATCCTTAAACTGCATCATCTGTCTTCTATCCTTTGAACTCAGCTTGAATATATACTGGTTCTTTGAACTTATGAGCAGTATGCTGAATGTATGTACGTTATCTTTTGAAGCCCTGATCGCAGAACCTATCATTCTTGAGTTTGCAATTATTACCTCTGCATTCTCGTCAGGCAGATACTCAGACACGATAAGCTTATATATCTTGAGATAATCCTGCTCTGCACTTGCGTTGACAGGCATCTCTGCAACAGCAAACTCTACAACCGAATCAGCCATCTTAATAGTACCGCCTTCATCGTTGATAACAGCGTTACACTCCTTTGGAACGCACAATCTGAAGAACTTGTTCTCCACAACCTTCTGTCCCTTTGCAGGCTCTCTGAGAATGAGATCCACATAGTTCATCTCAAGCTTGTTCATAGCTACTATAGCTGACTCATCACCTGTCTCTGCTAGCTCTATGAGTGCATCATACAGACTCCATATCTGCTGTGTGGTAGTAGGCACAAGTGCGATAAGCTTTTCAATAGCTGGCACATATCCCATGCTGGCATTCTCAATATAAAGCTTGATAGCCTCATCATTTGAGAGTCCCTTCTCAACTTTATAATTGATAACCTTAAACAGGTTTTCCTTATCCCAGTCATCAAAGTTTGCATTGAATGCTTTCTCAAAATACTTAATACTCTTGATCTCGCCCTTATAGTTATCCTGCTTCTCCTGAACCTGATATATTCTTCCCAGTTCATATCCAGCCTGTGCACTTCCAAGTCCCAGCGCCTCGAGATAGGCCTTCTCAATCTCATAAGGTGTTGCAATATAGAATATCTGCCTCTGTTTCATCATGGCAATCTTGATCGCTGCGGACTCGCTTCCTGCCTGAACGGCGCGTTCCCACTTGTCTATAGCTGTCTGAAGATCCTCACCCTTAAGATCCTCGAGATCCTTTATGTATCCCTCTGCCTCCTGGATGCCGTTCTCTCTTGCCTTCTTGAAGTATGCCAGCGCCTTTCCGCCGTCACGCTTTGTTCTGAGCAGACCATAATAATATATTCTTCCAAGATAGAAGGCAACTCTCTTGTGCCCGAGTCTCTCTGCATTCTCATACCAATTGACCGCTTTCACATAATCCTTGAGCTGCTGGTCATACACTAATCCAAGAAGGAATGCCAACTCAGGATCCTTTGTAGCCTCAAACAACTGCTTTGCGTAGCTGATAGTCTTCTCCACATCGCGGTACGGACTGTCCTCATCATAGTAAAGCTCTATGAGCAGATAACTTGCCTTTATACTTCCCAGCTTAAGAGCCTGTTTTGCGGCTCTCATGGCTCCTTCATAATCCTCAAGGTAATAGCAGTAGATAGCCTCATTGTAATACTGCATATCCTTACGGTTTGCACTGTGCTCACTGGCAAGTGTAGGATCTACAAATGCAAATGAGTTAGCTGTCTCAAATATGATCTCCTCATACTGCTCTATGATTTCCATAGTTGCACATACAAATCTCATACATGCAAGTCGTCTTCCATGATAGAATGCGAAGGAAACGATTCCCTTCTCCATATCCTTGTGGTAGTACGTTGTACATATGCCATCAGCGTACTCTGTAACGTAGGCCTTCATCTGAAGATCCTCGTCAAACGCATCGTTGCAATACCTGAGATAATTCTCAAGGGTCATCTTCGTATCCTTTGGTACACTGTCATAGTAAACATACATCGCAAAATCTTTGTATGTCAGACTAGGCGCATAATACTCTTCTCCGGTGGACTCATTGATCGTCTTGACCCAACCCTTAGGAAGTTTATGTATAAAGCCCTCAACCTGATCATGCACATATGTATACTGATACTGAAGTCGTGATGCCTCTATCACCTTGTAACGAGGCTCCTTACCCTTGGCTTTTCTCGCCTCTGCAATATCAGTGTACAGTTTATCCTTCGCCTCAAACTCCAGGCTGTCACCGTGGGTACTCATGTACTCAACCCTCTCGTATGACGCCTTAGCCTTGGCGTCACCTGTATCGGCAAGCTTCTTGTACCACATCATAGCCTTGTCCAAATCAATCGGCACAACATAATCGCTCTTGTTGCCATACTCATCAACCCTGTTCAGACCACTCTCATATATTGACCCAAGGCTCATATACGCTGCCTTGATTCCATAGTCATTCGCTGCCAGCTCATAATACTTTATGGCCTTTGAGAAGTTCTGAACTTCAAGAAGCATCTTGGCGAGCTTGAATATCGTATCGCCATCATGATTCTGATTGACATATTTCTCGTAGTACTTTGTGGCCTTGTTGAGATCCACATCTATCACAGCATTACGATATTTTCCTTTTTCAAAGAACTCCGCAAGTGCAAGCAGTGCGTCATCCCCATATGACTTATACTGTGCATCCATTATCCCTATGTCTGCAACCTGCTCCAATATAGACACTGACTCTTCCGCATCACCATTATCCATAAGGTTCATAGCCTTGTTAAACTGGAGTTCTACATTGTTAACCGGTTCCTTTTTTCTGGAAAACCTGGATACAAACGGTATCCTCTTTAATAACCCGTCAAAAAATCCCATATCCTGTTCCTCCGACAAATGTCCATTGATGAATTTATTTTACCACAACACTACCAGTGGTGCAATAAAACATGTCGTATGTTTTGGAACTTTATCGTTATACTCATCAATATTTTTTCAAATATTTTTTCAAAATTTTTATCGTATGTTGAATATGTCCAACTAACTCTCTGTATACTATATCAGTATTCTTGATCAGAGATTATTGATTGTCCTTGCCGAGATATGCTTCAATGGCATCCACTGCCTCTTTCTCATCAGAACCATCTGCAACGATTGTGATCTCACTGCCATTTGCAAAGTTCATGCTCATCATTCCCATAATACTCTTTGCATTTATCTTCTTGTCCCCTGTCACAAGATGGACTCTACTCTCATACTGACTTGCAACCTGAACAAGTACTGCAACTGGTCTTTCCTCTGCTTCTCCCATCATTGATACTACAACTGTCTTTTCGATCATTACATCCTCCTTGGGCATTAACAGCCCCGCAGCTCTTCTGCGATTTCACTTATTTTTCTTAATCTATGATTAACCCCCGATTTTCCTATCGGCGGAGTCATCATCTCTCCTAATTCTTTGAGTGTGGCATCGTCACTCTCAAGTCTGGCCAACGCCAGCTCCTGAAGATTTTCAGGAAGGAATTCGATTCCTTTTGTGGAAATTATATAATTGATATCATTCACCTGTTTTACCGCCGCACTCACGGTCTTATTGAGATTTGCAGCTTCACAGTTAACTCTGCGGTTTATCGTATTTCTGATATCCTTCTTTATACGGATATTCTCCATGTCCATTAGTGATATATGGGCGCCCATAAGTCCGAGCATCTCCACTATCATCTCTCCATCCTTCAGATAGACCACACTGTACTTTTTTCTCTGTATGATCCTGGATGATATTCCAAATCCATTTATGATGTCCTGGATAAACTCTGCTCTGCCTTTGTTATCACTGACTATCTCCATATGATACCCCTTATTAGGGTCGCTAATGGAGCCAGATGTCATAAACACACCTTTTATGTATGCTCTGCGGCAGCACTCCTGGCTGACCACAAGTCTGCTGACTTTCATCTTCTGGCAGTCATTTGATCCTGCGCAGATATGGTCATTATCTATCTTAAGCGTAGCCATGATATTCTGTACCATATCCGGTTCGGCTATCTCCATACTGTATATCCTGCTGTTCACTCCGGTTCTCTTCACGCTGGAAACCGGTATATATCTGAACAAACGCTTTATAAGCGATGCGATTTCTCTTGCAATTACACTTCTTTCAGTTACGATCACCAGCGCAACCGGCCGGTCTTTCCAGTATCTGACATGTGCCACCATGGATATCATGGCCGCAAGCTCCGCTATCTGACAATGTCTGGCATTCGAAACACTGCCTGAAATCTCAGCTTTTACATCAGAGGAAAATGACATACTTTCACCCGCAATCTCAATTCTAAAATTAGAGCGACCGGACCGGTCGTCACATTTTCTTGACTATCGAGTCCTTCGCTATGTCTCTGTGAACTATTCTGACTGTATATTTAGACTTCTGAAGTCTCTCATACACAGCGTTTGCAATCGTTACAGATCTGTGTTTGCCACCTGTACATCCAACGGATATGACAAGCTGGTTCTTACCTTCTTTTATATAGTTCGGGACAAGAAACCCCACAAGATCCATGAACTTATCCAGGAATTCCGGCCCTTCCTTGCAGTTCATGACGTAATCCTGTACCTCTTTGTCATTCCCCGTCTTGTCACGCAATTCAAGATCATAATACGGGTTTGGCAGGAACCGCACATCCTGAACCATATCTGAATCCCTCGGTATTCCATACTTAAATCCAAACGACATCACCGTGATGATAAAGTTTGAATACTCCTGATTCTGAACAAATATCTTATCAAGCTCTGCCTTGAACTCCCTGACAAGCAAATTGGTAGTATCTATGATGTAATCTGCCTCATCCTTCAGGAATCCTATAAGCTCTCTCTCTTTTTTTATTCCATCTATTATTCTGCCCCCCCTTACGGAGAGAGGGTGATTTCTTCTGGTCTCCTTGTATCTCTTCACGAGAGTTGCATCAGAACACTCTACAAACAATATCTGGTACTGCATCCCCTCATGTCTGATATCCGCCAGACATGAATTGAGCTGCGACAGAGCCCTGCCACTTCTTATATCAACGCTTATCGCCACATCATCGACCTGGATCTCAGCATCATATGCTATTTCGGCAAATCTTTTTATCAACTGAATCGGAAGGTTATCTACACAGAAAAAGCCTGCATCTTCAAGTGTTTTCAGAGCTGTTGCTTTTCCAGCCCCGCTCATTCCTGTAACAATTACAAATCTCACTTTCTGCCCCTCCTAATCATCATTTCTAAAACTCTCCCAGCATCTTCACCTCGGGTTCCAGTGTTACGCCAAACTTATCATCCACATCGTGCTGAACATCTCTTATAAGCTCCACAACGTCCGAAGCCGTAGCCCCGCCTTTATTTATGACAAATCCACAGTGTTTTTCCGCCACCTGCGCGCCCCCGACAGAATATCCACGAAGTCCGGCATCCATGATGAGCTTACCAGCGAAATATCCCTCAGGTCTCTTGAATGTTGATCCTGCTGATGGGTACTCCAGAGGCTGCTTGGAGCGTCTTGCCTCAGCTAACTCTTTCATCCTGTCATCGATTGCTTCTCTACTGCCATGTTCAAGTTCCAATGTGACCTCAAGCACTATGAGTTTTCTCTCCTCAACTATGCTATGTCTGTATGAAAAGTCCATCTTCTCAGAGTCTAACTCATATATTCGTCCATACTCATCAATAGCTCTGACTGTCTTCACAACGTTCTTCATCTCGCCGCCATACGCACCAGCATTCATATAAACAGCACCACCAATGGTTCCCGGTATACCCGATGCAAACTCAAGTCCGGTGAGGGCATTATCCCTTGCCATCACACTCACTCTGACGAGCATCGCTCCCGCCTGGGCTGTGATAATCCTACCGTCGACGGTCACTGAATCCATATTATCCATAATATTGATTATCATGCCCCTGTATCCATCGTCTGACACCAAAAGATTGCTTCCATTTCCAAGGATAAAATACGGAATATTGTACTCTCTGCAGACCACTATCACCGCTGCAACCTCATCCGCGTTACCCGGTTTGACAAAATAATCGGCATTTCCACCAATTCTGAATGTCGTATGTCTGCTCATAGGTTCATCGGTGTGTACATTTTCTTCGCCTACGATATCCACTACTTTATCATATATGTTACATGTATTCTTTTCTGACATACATACCTCTTAATAATTTTACATGACTTTATAAATAAAACAAAAACCTACAAAACACGCTTATATCATGCTATGCAGGTAGCCCTGTCTAAAACAAAAGTCTCTAATGTACTATATTATTGGCATACTTATCCAACACCAATAAATTCATCATACATTAAAGACTTTTATAATTCAATATCAAAAATAAATAGAAATTTGCTATCTTTTGATTTTGCTTTGGATAATTTCACAAAAACAACTGTTAAAAATTACCTAAAATTATATTTTAGATGTTTATTTTAATATGCTTCGAGCTGCTCCGTAGATTCCAGCATCATTTCCAAGCTCAGCAAGGGCAAATTTTGTACCGCGGCATGCGTGGAATGCATATTTCACAAAATACTCCTTAACAGCATCAGTGAGGATAGAGCCAGCCTTTGAAACACCGCCACCAATTACGAATATCTCAGGATCAACGACACATGCTATCTGTGCAAGAGTTCTTCCAAGGATATGTGCCTGTTCATCAACAACTGTCTTTGCAAGCTCATCACCGATCTTTGCAAGATCGAATACATCCTTTGCTGTAACAGTCTCAAGATCTCTGAGCGCTGACTTCTTATCTGATGAAGCCATGGCTCTTGTTGCAAGTCGAACAACGCCAGTCGCTGATGTATACTGCTCAAGGCAGCCAGTATTACCGCATCCGCATATCTCTGTCTCATTCTCATCCACACAGATATGTCCTATCTCTCCACCTGCGCCATTTACACCGAAAAGCATCTTTCCATTGAGTATTATTCCTCCGCCAACTCCTGTGCCGAGTGTGACCATAACAACATTGCTGTAGCCTTTTCCGCCACCCTGCCACATCTCTCCAAGGGCCGCCACGTTGGCATCATTTCCTGCCTTTACCTCAAATCCTGTAAGCGCTCTGAGTTCATCCTGAACGTTCAGTATCCCCCATCCAAGGTTTACGCACTTAAGAACTGTACCATCCTCCTTCACAGGTCCAGGAACTCCAATTCCAACACCTTCTATATCTTCATCTGCAAGGTTCTTGTCAGCTAACTTGCTCTTTATGGAATCTGCGATATCAGGAAGGACATTCTTACCCCCATCCTCCGTGCGGGTTTTGATCTCCCATTTGTCGAGGACTTCTCCCTCAACTGTAAAAAGTCCCATCTTTACTGTGGTTCCTCCGACATCAACTCCAAATACATACTTTGACATTTCTTTTTCTCCTTCCACTTCTGTTTCTTATTATGTTAACCGGCGTCTACTTGTCTGAGCCACCGTTTCCCTTCATGATGTTCTGTGTAACTCTGTTGTAAAGTTCCTGGGCAGCATTGTAACCCATCTTCTTCTGTCTGTGATTGACCGCAGCGGACTCAACTATGATCGCTATATTACGTCCCGGTCTGATAGGTATGTTGTGTGACACGACCTTGTTACCAAGGAACTCCATATAATTGTCCTCTAGTCCCAGTCTGTCATATTCCGTATCCTTGCTCCACTCCTCAAGATTGATAACAAGGTCTATATTCTGATCTATCTTAACACATTCTACACCGAACAGTGACTTGACATCTATGATACCTATGCCTCGAAGCTCGATAAAATGTCTTGTTATATCAGGCGCACGTCCAACTAGAGTTGCATCACTTACCTTCTTGATCTCAACCACATCGTCTGCTACAAGTCGGTGACCTCTCTTCAAAAGCTCAAGCGCAGCCTCAGATTTTCCTATTCCACTCTCGCCCATGATCAGGACTCCCTCTCCGTATACATCGACAAGTACCGCATGCACTGAAATCCTAGGCGCAAGCTCAACATGGAGCCATCTGTCGACCTCATGGACAAATGCAGATGTGACCGCATCAGATGTGAGTACTGGTACCCCGTGCTTCTTTGCCATCTCTATTATAAATGGATACGGCTCAAGTCCACGACAGAATATGAGACAAGGCGGCTTATATGAGAAGAACTCATCCATGATCTTCTTGTTCTCCTCCTCCGTGTGCATAGCCGCAACATATGCATGCTCTACATTTCCACATATCTGTATTCTTCCAGCATCAAAATGCTCAAAGAACCCTCCAAACTGAACCGCTGGTCTATTCATACCTGGATCCTGGATAAGTATCTTGTCGGTGTCTATCTCCGGCGTATGATTCTTCAGATCCATCTTTTCTATCAGCTGCGTGACTGTAACACTGTATACCATATACACCTCAACCGATGTCCATATCTGACATCTTTTCCTTTCATTTTAATATCGTTAAAGATTTTGTTTTTTCATTTATTTTCTAGTCTTAACTTTATTAATTATACTTATCTACAAACACTATTGTCAAGAATTCAGGGCTATTTTGGCATGCATTTTACAGATGACATATGTGTGCTCACGGTGATATACTTATCTATATTTTTTGAGGTGAAAGCTATGTTTGATTTTGAAGAAGAATTGAAAAAACTTCCCCATGTACCTGGCGTCTATCTGATGCATGACTCAGGGGATCACATAATATATGTAGGCAAGGCCATCGATCTGTACAACAGAGTTCACCAATATTTTCAGGCAGGATACAAGAAATCCCCAAAGATCCAGAAAATGGTCTCTCATATTGCATGGTTTGAATATATCGTATGCGGCTCCGAGCTGGAGGCTCTGGTTCTGGAATGCAATCTCATCAAAGAGCACAGGCCGCACTACAACACCATGCTGACCGATGATAAGGGATATCCTTATATCAGGATTACCGTGGAGGAAGATTTCCCAAGGATCCTTTACAGCCATCAGATGAAGCGTGACCATTCCAAATACTTCGGTCCCTACACCAATTCCAGAGCGGTAAAGGATATCATTGAACTTTTGAAAAAGCTTTATCACATAAGAAGCTGCAGCAGAAACCTACCAAAGGATATAGGCCTTGAACGTCCATGTCTGTATCACCAGATAAAGCAGTGCGATGCTCCATGTCAGGGATATATCTCAAAAGAGGACTACAACAATAACATACAGCAGGCCATAAGTTTCCTGAATGGCAATCACGGTCATGTAGTTAAGGATCTTGAGAAAAGGATGAGAGAGCTTGCAGATGAGATGGAGTTTGAGCAGGCCAGTGAGATCCGTGATCTCATAAAGAGCATACAACATATCGAAACTACCCAGCGCGTCGGTGACACAAGCTCTGACGACAGGGACGTCATCGCCATGGCAACGGATCTTGGCAACGAGTGCGTCATATCCATATTCTTTGTGCGTTCAGGAAAGATGATAGGACGTGAGCACTACCATATGAGCGGTGTAAATGCTGAAAAATACAGCACGATCATGGAGTCTTTCCTGAAGCAGTACTACGCTTCAACGCCTTATCTGCCAAAGGAGATAATAATCGAGCAGCAAATAGATGACTACGCACTCATAGAGGAATATCTGAGCGCCCGTTGCGGCAGCCAGGTACACATTGTCATACCGCAAAAGGGCGACAAGCAGAAGCTTCTGAAGCTTGCAAAGGACAATGCCTTTCTGGTGATGAATCAGGATGCAGACAAGCTCAAGCGTGAGAAGGAACGGACTGAGGGAGCGGCAAAGGAACTCGCCCAGCTCATCGGGGTTCCATCCGCCAAGAGGCTTGAGGCATTTGATATCTCGCACATAAGCGGCTACCATTCAGTCGCTTCCATGGTAGTATTTGAAAATGGCCGTGCTAAGAAAAATGACTACAGAAAATTCAAGCTTCGCACCATAGATGGACCAGATGACTACGCCAGCATGCGGGAAGTTCTCACCAGAAGATTCACTGATGAAAAGTTCAACATCTACCCAGATATCCTCATGATGGACGGAGGCCGAGGACAGGTTAACATCGCTCTTGAGGTTCTCGGAGATCTCGGTCTGAACATTCCTGTGTGCGGCATGGTAAAGGATGACCACCACAGAACAAGGGGACTTTACTACAATAACAAGGAGATTGAATTTCCTGCCGGAACCCAGGCTTTCAATATGATCACCAGACTTCAGGACGAGGCTCACCGCTTTGCGATAGAGTACCACAGAAGTCTGAGGAGCAAAGCACAGATTCACTCTGTTCTGGACGATATCGATGGAATAGGTCCTGCAAGAAGGAAAGCACTTTTGGCATATTTCAAGGACATCGACAATATAAAAAAGGCTGCCATCGCAGACCTTGAGATTCCTGCAGGAATGACCAGAGCTTCCGCCGAAGCCGTCTACAATTTTTTCCATGCAGACAGCACTGCATTCAAAAAGAAGGACAACGGACAATAAAAACTGGCCTACAGTTTGTATATATTTATTCATATGTGAGGTATTTACTTTTATGGAATATAATTTTTTTGCACTTATATCAAGAATGAAATACATCGACAGATGGTCGCTGATGAGAAACAGCAGAGAGGAAAATCTGTGTGAGCACTGCCTTGAAGTCAGCATGATCGCACACGCACTTGCCACCATCGGCAATGTGCGCTACGGCAAGTCACTCAACGCCGAGAGAGCCTCCCTTATAGGCCTCTACCATGACGCCTCCGAGATAATCACAGGAGACATGCCAACGCCCGTAAAATACTACAATAACGACATCAAAACCGCTTTTAAGGACATTGAAGATATCGCCTGCCACACTCTTCTTGACAAACTTCCTGACGACCTGAAGAATGCATACACCCCTATCTTTTTCAAGGATGATCAGGACGAGAACGATGTATATATATGGAAGCTCGTTAAAGCTGCGGATAAACTCTCAGCCCTCATAAAATGTATGGAGGAGACCGGGTCTGGCAACACCGAATTCTCAAGTGCCATGAGCACCATACTTGCATCTGTATCATCGATGGCTGGGAAATACCCGGAGGTAAACGATTTTGTCTGTGAGTTTCTGCCAGCCTACGGCAAAACCCTTGACGAGCTGCAATCAGACAAGTGATCAGGCAAGGTCCTTAGCCCGCTGCCCTGAGAAAATCACGAGAAACGAGTCAAAGCATGTTCCCCATGCAAATTTAAAAGGCTCTTCGAGACAGAAACTCGGATTTTTATTTCCCATTTTCCACCTCAAAGAGCCTTTTGTAACAACTTGTTTTTCTATTTTCTTCAAAAATTGCCTCTGTTAGCTACGTTTTTTTTCTGATTATCACACGAAAAGAGAAAAATGTTTCCTTTTCTCCCCAAACTAGTCGATTAAGGATAAAATAATTTTTCACTCGCAAGCGTTCTCAACACGGTGAAATATATCCATAAATTCCTTTCCGGTTATCGACTCTTTCTCGATAAGGAATTTTGCGATCTCATCAAGTGTATCCATGTGATCTGCCAACAATTTCTTCGCCTTATCATATGAATCGCTGAGCACCTTTCTAATCTCCTCATCGACCTTGGCTGCCGTCTCATCGGAGCACTGGAGCACCGCATTTCTGTCGAGGTATTTTCCCTGTACCGACTCAAGCTGCATAAGTCCGAATGTATCCGACATACCGTACATCGTTATCATGGCCCTCACAGTCTTTGTCGCCTGCTCTATATCATTTGCAGCTCCCGTTGTAACAGACTCAAACTTCAGCTCCTCAGCAGCACGTCCGCCGAGTGTAGTGACGATATCCGCCTCAAGCTCAGCCTTCGTCTCCATATATTTTTCTTCCTCCGGCACCTGCCATACATAACCCAAAGATCCCATCGTTCTAGGAACTATGGTAATCCTCTGGACAGGCTCCGTATGCTTCTGGAGAGCAACGAGAAGTGCATGTCCCACCTCATGGTATGCCACCACCTTCTTCTCCTCCTCGCCTAGGAGCTTGCCCTTCTTCTCTTTTCCCGCAAATACCAATTCCACAGCGCCTATGAGGTCAGCCTGTGAAACCATAGTCCTTCCGGCACGCACCGCGGTGAGTGCCGCCTCATTTATTATATTCGCCAGATCTGCGCCAACAGCACCCGCAGTTGCAAGTGCCAGTTCTCTGAGGTCAACACTCTCATCCATCTTCACATTTCTCGAATGAACCTTGAGCGTATCTATCCTTCCCTGAAGATCCGGCTTTTCTACTATAACCCTTCTGTCAAATCTGCCCGGTCTGAGTAGAGCTTTGTCCAGCGTCTCAGGTCTGTTCGTCGCCGCAAGTATCACTATTCCCTTCGATGTGTCAAATCCATCCATCTCTGCAAGAAGCTGGTTGAGTGTCTGCTCCCTCTCGGAGTCTCCACCTCTCACACTGTCTCTGCTTTGTCCGATAGCATCTATCTCATCTATAAATATGATGCACGGTGCCATATCTGCTGCCTGTTTAAACAGGTCACGCACCCTCGACGCGCCCACGCCTACATACATTTCCACAAAGCTTGAGCCTGACATAGAGAAAAATGGCACATTTGCCTCCCCTGCAACAGCCTTTGCCAGAAGTGTCTTTCCTGTTCCCGGAGGTCCGACAAGCAGCGCCCCCTTGGGAAGCTTTGCTCCTATCTCCAAATACCGTTTAGGATTGTGCAGAAAATCCACCATCTCAGTCAGGGATTCCTTTGCCTCATCCTCACCTGCCACATCCGCAAATGTCACACCAGTCTTCTTCTCCATATACACCTTTGCATTTGATTTGCCAAATCCCCCCATCATACCACCACGCTTCGTTATGAGCGACAGGAACAGATAAAATGCTCCGATCATGACAACGTATGACAATATCGTACCTATCATCGCCGATCCGCTCTCATCCTTGCCATTGTATGTGGTGGCATATTTTTCATGGGCTCTGCTCAGCTTGTCAGCCAGGCTGTCATCGTTTATTCTGACAGTAATATATGTGTTCTTGTCAACTTTGCCATCATCATCTCTAGTGGTAAACTTGATCTTCTTTGAGTATATTTCGGCATTTTCGACCTGTCCACCATCCAGCATCTCTATAAAACCACTGTAAGGTATTTCCTTCTTAGTTCCGTTAGTTATCTTGTCATACGCACGCCAACACAGCAAAGTGAGTACGATAGACAGAGCAAGCAGAATTATGACATTTCTGTTTTTTCCCTTTCCTCCATCTCCATTGTCTTTATTCTTGTTATCGTTATCATTCTGCACGTTTCTATCCAAGTCATTTTCTCCTTTTATTTTCACTGTTTTAGATCTGAATATTTCGCATTCACATTTCGCATTTACATTCCAGCTTCTCTCTCGTTTTTTTGCTTCATCTACATTATTCCCCTCAAATATTTCCCTCCAATTATAATTTTTAATAAACATTATAATTATGACTTTAATTCTATTTTATTTATAAGTCAAGTTAACTGTAATTTATATTTTTCAGTAAGACACCTGACGCAGCCTTGACATCAACATTTTATCAGGAGTACACTCATTCTGTCACATACATATTTTTACGCATTGAATTTATATATTTCGGGAGGATGTACATATGCCTGGATACATGATGCACCTGTGTGAGGCTGCATATATAGAAAATATCATACTGAATTCTGACAAAGGCGATGTGGACACAGTGATTTCAAGGGCTCTGATATCAGTTTTCAATTCCCCTGATTCAACAAATGAATTTCTTCTCGGCACAGTCCTTCCCGATGCGGTGTCGGACAAATCCCTTACACACTTCCGTCCACCATGGCAGGACAATCTGATCACCAAATACCCCAACATGCACTACCTGACCGAGCGGCATAACCCGGATCATCTTACTGCAGCTGATCTTGGAATTCTTGCGCACCTATATATGGACAGTATCTATGTAGAAGAATTTTGGCCCAGGTATTTTCAATTTGAGGACTCCTCAGGCAAGCCTACGTGTGTATCAAATAATATAGACCATGTTAAAATGACAGCAATCAGCAGACAGAGCGACGGAACTATAATACCAATAAGAGACTTTTTTTCCGACCGGTATTTCTACGGTGACTACAACATCACAAATCCTTTATTCCAGATAGATTTTGCACCAGCCATCCCCAACATAGCTCCAGTCAGTCTGACCATATCAGAATGCAACGCTTTCTCTCCTGAGATGCTCCGCCGTGATCTGTCACTCTTTGTCAGTGCTGAGCCACCCGTACAGAAGGCGACTACAAACGTCTTCCCATATGATGATCTGAAAGAGTTCACTGTAAGCTGTGCCGATAGATTTCTTTACCTGTATTAAAAAGCTCAATACATACTGCATATAACACAAAAGCGCCCCGCCGGCTGTTTTCACAACCGGCTGGACGCCCTTTTTTGTATCTTGCTTTTATTTTAGTGTTATTTTGCTTTAACAGCCTTGACCGTTGAATATGAGCTGTAATACTTTCTGCCCTTTGCATCCTTCTTGAATGCTCTGACATTTACGTAATATGTCTTATTCTTTGCAAGTCCCTTCTTTGTATATTTTACCTTAGATGCTTTCTTTAATGTGGCTATCTTAGTTGACTTGCCTTTCTTTGTGGTTCTCATGTATACTTCATATCCATCGGCTCCAGTCACTCCATTCCAGCCCAAAGTCACACTGCCCTTACCTGCCCTGATTACAACCACTGGCGCTGTAGGAAGCGTTACCGAACTAATCTGGCTTCCGACATTTTTAACTACACTGTTGCCGTGCTTCTTATAAGCTACTACCTTGTACTTCCACTCTGTTCCGGCTCTGAGCTTAGAACTTATGAAACTGACAGTCGTATTCTTACTGATCTGCTTGATCTTGATCCAGTTCTTTCCGCTGAGCCTGTAAACTATGTATCCGTCCGCACTAGCTACCTTGTTCCAGCTAAGTGCTATGCTTGAAACCCAGTTTCTAGATGTCTTTAGTCCCTTGACTGCAGATGGTGTAGTCATGATCGCTGCTACATTTGCTGTACCGAGGAGAACCTTTCCGCCAACGCTCTTGTATGCAACTACCTTTATCTTGTATACAGTGCTCGCCTTAAGCTTCTTGATCGATACTGCATTCGTCTTTACAGTTCCAACAGCCATGACCTTCTTACCGCTGTCATCGGTCCTGTATACCTTGTAGCCCGTTGCACCTGAAACCTTGTTCCACTTTACACTAATAACAGTATCCGTTCTGCTCGAATATGTTATTCCTGTAACCTTGCCTGGTTTTGTTCCGGTTACTACCTCTGACTTGGTCGATATAAGATTCTTGCCGTTTGAAGTTACATATGCATACACAGCTACTTTATATGTCTGTCCACTTGCAAGCTTTGACAGAACCATTGTCGTATCCTTTGTAGTTCCAAACTTCTTATAACTCTTGCCATCTTTACTGTAATATACAACATAACCGGCCGCATATTTGACCTTATTCCACTTAACCCTTACTGCTGACGTTGTAGACGTTACAAACTGAAGTCCTGCAACCCTCTCCGGAAGAATGTTGAATGTAACCTTCTTTGTTCCATAGAAGTTGTTAAGCCCTGTTATTGTAACCGTTGCAACTCCAGGTTTTACATTGTTGCTGTACTTGACCTCGTACTCCGCAGGATCTATCGTGGTGCTTCCTATCTTGGCCACTACTGTCGGAGTCTTTGCCTTACCGTTGTATGTAACATCTTTTATCACAGATACCGTAGCCTTTGAAATATCAAATGCCTTGATCCTGAACTGCTTTGTGACCTTACCCTTGTAATCTCCATTAAATGTCACTGTACATGAAGCTTTGCTTGTACGTGTCATTGTTATTCCACTGTTGTTCTTGTAGGAGATAGTGTAATCTCTGCCCTCCCTGAGAACTATTCCGCTCCATGTGATCTTCACATTCTTAAACTTAAACGCCGTTCCTGTGTATGTAGCCTCAGGCTCGATTCCCGTTATGACTGCTGTGTTGCTTACATCCACTCTGTTGATAACAAAGTTCTTCTTTACTGACTCTGTATAGTTCCCTGTACCTGTGATCACCACAGTTGCAGTTCCAACATGAACATTGTTGATGTACTTCACTGTGTAGTCAGTTCCCTGGACAAGTGTCTCACCATCCAACTTGACCTCGATATTCTGAGTAATTGCATTTCCGGTGAATTCCTTATCGATAACTCCGCACACAACAGCCTTCGTAATACTTCTTCCTGTTATCGCGAAATATCTTGTAACTGAATCCTTGTAATTGCCCTTACCTGTTATAACGACCTTAGCCTTGCTTGTGACATCTGAATTCTGATCATAACTCAGTATGTAATCGACGCCATTCGCAAGAAGCTTCGTGCCATTCTTAACTGTTACAACTGGAACTATCTGTCCACCTGTGTACTCAGTCGATGCTGTCACTGTTATAGTGCAGTTCTTTATGCTTCCCGCCGTTATCTCAAAGCTTCCATGTACCGTTCCAGTGTAATTGCCCTTTCCTGTTACGATAATCTCTGCTGTTCCGACATCCGTATTGCTTCTGTACTCTACAGAATAATCATCAGCTGACAGAACAACTCCGTTCTTTGTGACAGCAACTGCCGGTGTGACGGCACTTCCTGTGTATTCCGTTGTCTCCGCTGTGGCAACTGCACCATTTAACTGAGCTGGAGCGATCTTGAACTGGGCAGTTACACTTCCCGTATAATTTGAATTGCTTCCAGCTGTTGCAGTTACCTTTGCAGTTCCTGCATTTACATTTCCGGCATATTTTACAACAAATGTATCAAGCTCCTCGTCGTTGATGATAAATGAACCATCCGCACTGCTGATCGATACAACATCCGGCGTTATTGTCTTGCCTGTGTATGTCATATCTGTCTGTGCCAGAACCGCTGTATAACCTGTAATGTCTCTCTTTGTAATGTTAAATGTTATCTTCTTTGAACCTACATAATTTCCATATCCTGTAATGTATACGGTTGCTGTTCCAACGTTGTAGTTGTTTGAATACGATACCTTGTAATCCGTTCCCTCAACAAGCGCTTTGCCGGCATATGTCACATCAACAGCCGGTGTGATGAATGTCTTTGCAAACTCCTGATCGGCTATCGCGTTGATCTTCGCACCGCTTATGTTTACAGGTTCCTTTGTTATTGTAAATTCTCTTGAAACAGTTCCGGTATAGCTTCCCTTTCCTGTTATAACCGCCTTCGCAGGAGAATTCTTAGCAGACGCTTCTATATTGTTGCTGTATGTTATCTCATAGTCAACATCCTCAACAAGGGTGATATCTCCATGTGTAACTACTACCTCTGGCTCTATCTCCTTGCCTGTATATATCTGTCCACCGATTTCACTTACATGGCAGTCATTATCTGCTATATTCTTCTGTTTTATTGCAAATGTCTTTATCACGGTTCCGGTATAGTTGCCATTACCTGCGATTCTGACCTCCGCCTTATCCGTGACATTTCTGTTATTGCTGTATGTAACAGTATAATCTTGGCCTACTACAAGCACTTCATCTCCGTATGTCACCTTAAGACCTGTAAATGTTATCTCTCTTCCAGTATACGTCACACTGCTCTTGACTCCTGTGACCACTGCATCCTTTATGTCTGCTCCGGCAATAGAAAATATCTTTACAACAGATCCGGTGTAATTGCCCTTACCTGTAATGATCACCCCAGCCTCAGCTGTCACATTTGTGTTGTTCCTGTAACTTACCACATAATCTCTGCCAGCTTTCAGAACTGTTGTACCGTCTGTTACAACTGGTTCCGGCATAACCGGATTGCCTGTATATGCCTGACTGTCTATATCCGCAACGCTTGCAAGAGAAATATCTCTAGGTGATATCTCAAATTCCTCACTTGCATTTCCTGTGTAGTTACCGATTCCTGTTACCTTTACAGATGCTTTTGTCTCATCATCTGTCACATTTACATTGTCAATATACTCTGCCGTGAAATCAACATCCTGAACAAGTGTCATTCCACCGATTGTAACTGTGAGAGCCGGTGTCAGACTCTGTCCTGTGTATCTTGCTGCAGCCACCGTTATGTCGGCATCTGTGATCCTTCTTGGACTGATCGTAAATCTGACTGACTTTGTTCCGCTATAGTTGTTGATTCCTGTTATAGTCAAGACCGCACTGTCAGTTGCATTTACATTGTTGCTGAAGTCTGCCCTGAAGTCCTTTCCACTTACGAGTGTTCTTCCACCAAGTGTGACAACATATGATGGCTCCACCTCTTCTCCAGTATAAACTCCATTTTCAACTCTGACCACTGCATTCTCCACTGAAGCTCCGACTATCGCAAATGTCTTGCTCACGCTTCCTGTGAAGCCCTCTCCTTCAAGTGCTGTGATAGTTATCTTTCCTGTTCCAACATCAGAGTTGGATGAATATGTTATATCCAGGTTATCGAAATCAGTAACCGTCACTGTCTTGCCAAGTCTCTTCACTGTAAATGAGATGATCTCCGGCTTGACTGCTGTACCTGTGTAGAGGTATGTAGCGGCATCGAGTGCTATGACTCCGTCGCTTATGTCTATAGGTTTGATATTAAACTTAGCGGTCACAGAACCGGTATTTGAATTGATTCCCTTTGCCGTGACTGTCGCTGTACCCTCGTCCGTATTGTCCACATATACAAGGGCGTAATCTGTGCCATTTACAAGTTCTTTACCGTTCAGTGTTACTGTGGCATCCGGTGTGAGCGGCTGACCAAAGTTGTAATGCTGATCAGCTATCTTTGATATAACTGCCTTGGATATATCTGTAAGCTTCTTTGATATGGCAAATGTCACTGTTGTCTTTCCTGTGTAGTTGCCCTTTCCAGTGACTGTTATGACCGCCATACTGTCTGCTGTGGTAACCTCCACATTATTGCTGTAGGAGACTGTATAATCCTGGCTCAGCGCAAGTACTGATGAACCATCTCTCACTGTCACCTCCGGCGTGATAGCCTTTGCTGTGTATATCTGACCACTGACCGCATCGACACTGCACTTAGCAATATTCTTAGGTGTGATAGCAAATGCCTTTGTTATTACGCCGCTGTAGTTTCCTGTACCGGTTATGACTACCTTAGCAGATGTTGTTACATTCTTGTTGTTCTCATAGCTTACTATGTAATCCTCGTCCTCCGAAAGTGTTCTTCCGGATACTGTAACCATGATATCGCCAAATGTTATCTCCTTTCCTGTGTAGACAACACTTTCCTCTATTCCAGTCACAGCTGCGTCTGTAATGTCCACATTCTGTATAGCAAACTTCTTTGAAATACTTCCTGTGTAGTTACCTCTTCCTGTTACGATAGCCACCGCATCATCAGAAGCGGCTATGTTGTTCTCGTATGAGACAGCGTAATCTGTTCCTGCTGCAAGCACCTTACCGTCAAGATTTACAGAAAACTCAGGTGTAACCTCTTTTCCTGTATAGTTCTGAACCTCTATATCACTTATGACAGCACCTGATATATCCTTTGGAGCTATGTCAAATGTACATGTAACAGTTCCTGTATAATTACCTGTTCCCTTTATGACAACCGCAGCCTTTGTCTTGTCTGTGGTTGCGTTGATATTGTTGTTATAAGATATCGTGTAGTCGATATCCGCATTGAGTATCTCTCCGTCAACTGTAACTGTTATCGCTGGTGTTACCGGCATTCCGGTGAACTCAGCATCAGCCGCTGCGACATCAGCTCCGCTTATATTCTTCGCTGTGATCTCAAAGTATCCGATAGTCGTTCCTGTATAGTTACCTGTGCCTGTCACTGTAACCATTGCACGTTTTCCGACATTTACATTGTTGCTGCATACCGCGGTGTAATCCGTTCCCTCTTTAAGCGTCTTTCCATCAAGAATAACTGTGTACTTTGGCGCTATCGCACTGCCTGTATATTCGTAGCTGCCATCTATCTCAACAACAGCGTCCGCCATATCCACCTTTGTTATCTCAAATGTTCTGACTGTTTTTCCTGTGAAACCACTTCCATTTACTGCAGCCACTGTGACATTTGCAGTTCCAACATTGATGTTGCTGTCATATGTCACTTCAAAGCCTTCGAGGGATGTGACCGCCTCGGACTTTCCTGATCTGTTTACCATGACCATTCTGACCTCAGGCTTTATCTCCCCGCCAGTGTACTCATACTCCTCATTCTCAAGTGTCACAACTGCATCTGATATATCTATAGGAAGAATCTCAAATGTAGTGCTTACTGATCCTGTGTTGGTATTGATTCCATTTGCCTGGATAGTTGCCGTACCCTCTTTTGTATTGCCTATGTACACAAGTTCATAATCTACATCCTTTGTAAGCTGCTTGCCCTTATATGTAAGTGTGACATCAGGCTTTATAGGATTTCCAAAATCATAGTAGTCATCGTCCGGCTTGCTTATCTGAGCCTTTGAGATATCTATGATCTCCCTCGCGATCGTGAATACTGTGCTTATTGTTCCCTTATAATTGTCCTTACCTGTAACTGTTACGCTAGCATTTTCCGTGACATCTGTATTGTTGCTGTACTCTACCGTGTAATCCTTGTCTTTCTCAAGAACTATCGCACCATCTCTCACAACGATCTCAGGTGTAACAGGTGAGCCTGTGTATGTCTGACCTCCGATAGGATCGATGCTGCATCTCACGATGTTTTTAGCTGTGATTGTAAATGTTCTGCTTACCTCACCGCCGTAATTGCCCTTACCTGTGATGATAACACTCGCGAGCTCATCGGTGGTCACATCGTGATTGTTCTTGTATGCAACTGTGTAATCTGTGCCATTTGCAAGCTGTATTCCATTCACAGTTACCTTTATTCCTGAGAACTCTATGTCCTCTCCGCTGTATACAACAGTATCTGCGATTCCTGATATCTCTGCATCCTCAACGCTGAGCGCAGTGATGATAAATGTCTTTGTTACAGAACCCTTGTAATTACCTTTTCCTGTAATAACAGCCTTGGCTGTCTTTGTGACTGCCTCATTGTCCTGATACTCAACTGAGTAATCAGCTCCCGCCGTGAGTACCACGTCTCCATTTCTGATCGTGACCTCAGGTCTTACCGCCCGTCCTGCATATACCTGAGCCGGTATGTCTTCGATACTCAGCTTCGATATATCCATAGGTGTTATGGCAAACTCGGCATCCACAGTTCCTGTATAGTTGCCATTACCTGTAACTGTCACTAAAGCCTTAGCGCTTCCGGTCGTGACATTTACATTGTCACTGTAATCAGCAGTGTAATCTGTTCCGGCCTTGAGCGTCTTTCCATCGAGGATCACTGTAACTGCCGGCTCAAGTGGAGCTCCTGTATACTCCGCATCTGCCACTGTGAGTTCTGCACTCGATATTCTCTTTGGTGTTATGCTGAAATATGTATCAGCTTTTCCTGAATAATTGCCCTTTCCTGTTATTGTTACTACTGCCTCATCTGTCACATTTATATTGTTTGATGCTGCAATTGTGTAATCTGTTCCAGGAATAAGAGTCTTGCCTGCCAGTGTGACTCTGCATACTGGGATGATCGCCTCACCTGTGTATACTGCACTGTCAATGCTTATCACTGCCTGCTCTATTGATGCGGCTGTGATCGTATAATTAACTGTCGCACTACCTGCAAATCCCATACCATCCTCAGCTGAGAGTGTCAGAACTGCCTTGCCCACATTCACGTTATCACTGCATGAATATGTGAATCCTGTGAGATCCGTCAGAGTCTTTGCAACTCCATTTCTCTTAACTGTGACCTTGCTTATCTCTGCATTTACTGCATTTCCAGTGTATGCGTATGAGTTCTTAACAAGTGTTATATCAGCAGTGGTGATATCTATCGGAAGTATGTTGAACGTACCGCTTACCTCGCCCTTGTTCTGATCTATACCCTTCACTGTCACAGTTGCCTTTCCAGGCTTTACATTGTTTGCATATGTCAGGTCGTAATCAATGCCCTTAACGAGTGTCTTTCCGTTCAGAGTTACCTTCACATCCGGTGTAAGTTCTGCGTCAAAGTTGTAATACTGGTCAGCTATACCTGCTATCTTGGCCGCTGAGATGTCAAGTACCTCCTTTGATATGGAGAACTCTGTCCTGATTACACCTTCATAGTTGCCTTTACCTGTGATGACCGCCTTAGCTGACTTCGTTATCTCGATATTGTCATCATATGTAACTGTGTAATCCACATCCTTTTCAAGGACAACTGAGCCATCCCTGACTGTTACCTCAGGAGTCACCTCACTGCCTGTATATATCTGTCCATTTATGGCATCGACTTTACAACTGCTGATACTCTTAGGAGTTATGTCAAATGCAACTCTTATCTGTCCACCATAATTGTCCATACCCTTGATGATCACATATGCCTTTGACTCATCTGTTGTCGCATTTACATTTCGCTCATAGCTTATGCTGTAGTCAGAACCATACACCATGGTCTTTCCGCCGAGCTGAACCTTTATGTCGTCAAATGTAATGCTCTCACCTGTGTAAACTGCGTTCTCAGGTATTCCTGTAACTACAGCTGAAGCTATACTTGTTGCGCATATCTCGAATGTCTTTGCTACAACGCCTCTGTAGTTGCCCTTACCTGTGATGACTGCCTTTGCTGACTTTGTCTTGTCCACATTGTCACTGTATGCCACATCATAATCGCGGCCAGCGACAAGGATCGTTGTTCCGTTCTTTACTGTAACTTTTGGCTCTATGGCACTTCCTGTGTACTCCTGTGCCTCAATATCAGACACATCCGCAGGAAGTATGGTCTTTGCCGTGATCTCGAACTGAACTATAAGCTTTCCTGTGTAATTGCCCATAGCTGTTATGACTGCACTGGCCTTGTGGTCTGCCGTCGTCACGTCTCTGTTATCTGAATAAACCACCATGTAATCCCTGCCTGCGACAAGGACTTTTCCATCCACGCTGACTGTTACGCCCGGTGTAACGTCCGATCCTGTATATACCTGTGAAGGTATCTCACATTTACCATTTGCAACGCTCTTTGGCTGGATCTCAAATGTTCTGTTTATGACTCCTTCGTAGTTGCCCTTACCTGTAATGGTAAATCCGGCCTTATCCCCCGCATTCACGTTATCTGTATATGTGATTTCATAGTCAGTTCCGTTCTCAAGAACCTTCTCACCGATCCTCACTGTGATGTGCGGTGTGACGGCATCTCCGGTGTACTCTGGTGATGAAGCCTCAACAACCGCATCGGCAAGTGATGTTCTCTCTATCTGGAACGTCGCTGTCGCTGTTCCGGTGAAGTTCGTTCCGCTCTTTGCGGTGAGTGAAACTGTTGCCTTTCCAGCATTTACATTGTCTGTATACTTCACATCAAATGAAGCCAGATCTGTTATGATCTCTGCACCCTCTGCCACTGTAAGCATGAGCCTTGTAACTGATGGATTGATCGCTTCGCCTGTATATACAAACGATGTACCCTTTAATATAAGCTCACCCTTTGATATATCTGCAGCTTTTATAGCAAATGTCTTTGAAACTGACTTATTATATCCACCAATTCCAACGATGCTGACCGTTGCTGTTCCTACATTTATGTTGTCTGTGTAATCAAGCTTATAGTCAACATTTTTCGTGAGCACCTTGCCATCATACTTAACTGTGACATCTGGTGTTATCTCTCTTCCAAAGTCATATGTCTGTGCCGGAATAGCTGATACCTCTGCCTTCGATATATCTGAGAGTATTCTTGATATCGTGAATTCTCTTGTTATCGATCCTGTGTAATTGCCATTACCTGTTATCACTGCCAATGCCTTGGACGTATCCGTTGTTTCATTAATATTGTTGCTGTACTCTACATCATAATCTGTTCCGCTTACAAGGAGCGCCGAACCATTTCTTATGGTCACTTCCGGCTTGATCTCCTTGCCTGTCCATATCTGGCTCTCTATCGCCTGTACATCACAATCCTTAATATTCTTTCTTGTGATGGTGAAGTGAACATCCTTTGTACCAGTATAGTTGCCCTTACCAGTCACTGTGAAATATGTTTTCTCATCAGTTGTCACTAACTTGTTGCCTGTGTAGCTTATGGTGTAGTCAACGCCAGCTGTGAGCACTTCCTTGTCATCAGCCACTATGATATTGCCAAACTCCACATCCGAGCCTGTGTATGTAACTGACTCGCTGTATCCGCTCACTGAGACACCTGCAATGTTCTTTGGAACGATCGCAAATGCAACCTTGAGTGTTCCTGTATAATTACCCTTTCCTGCGATAACCGCCTGGGCTGGTGCGTCCTCAGTAGTCACATTAGCATTACCCGTATAAGTAATCTCGTAATCTACTCCGACTGCGAGCACCTCTCCTGATGCAGTGGTTACCTGAACATCCGGTGTGATCTCGCTTCCTGTATACACCTGATCAGCGATAGCTGATGCCTCAGCTTTTCCTATATCGGCCGCTGCTATCTTGAATGATTCCTTAACACTGTCCTTGTAATTGCCTGTACCTGCGATTATCACATTTGCTGTTCCGGCATTTACATTCTTCTCATATGTGACTGTATAGTCAACATCCTGAACCAGTGTCTTATCTGCCAATGTAACAACTGGCTTTGGCGTGAGTGCCTTTCCTGTGTAGACCTGATCAGCTATCTGCACATCTGCACCTTTCAGTGATCTCGCTGTAATGTCGAATGAAACTGTGAGCTGACCCTTGTAATTGCCGGCACCAGTTATAACTGCCTTGCCCTTTCCGACATTTACATTGCTGCTGTATGCCACCTCGTAGTCTTTTCCATCCACCAGATTAACACCGCCAAGTGTAACCTTAACTGCAGGTTTCAGTGCTGTTCCCTGATATACCGCAGTCTCTGCCACTGCAATAGCCGTAGAAATGTCAGCCTCTGTTATTCTGTAGTTTGCTGTCACACTACCCTTAAAGTTTGTATTGTTCTTCGCTGTGAGTGTAATCTTTGCTGTTCCAACATTGATATTGTCCGCATATGCCACATCAAATGAACTCATGTCTGTTATCTGCACATCTGAACCGATCTCTATACCGGTCACCACCGGTATCTGAGCCTTTCCATTGTATACAAATGAATCAGACTCAAGTTTTACACTTCCTTTGCTCACATCGAGAGGATCTATCACAAAGCTTACGGTCTTTGATCCTGAATAATATCCAATTCCGGTTACTGTAACCTCAGCGGTTCCGGCATCTATGTTGTTCGCATATGAAACCGTGTAATCCTTGTCCTCAGTAAGCTCCATTCCGTCATATACAACGTTCACTGACGGCTTTATCTCAGCACCCATCGCATATGTCTGTGCCGGGATCGCTGATATTGTCGCAGTGCTTATGCTCACTATACTTCTTGAGATTGAGAAGTACACTGTGATACTACCTGTGTAGTTGCCCTGTCCTGTGATGATCGCCTCAGCCTTGTCTGTCACATCTGTGTTGTTCACATACTCAACCGTGTAATCCGTACCGTTTACCAGTGATACACTGCCATTTTTGACTGTTACCGCTGGGGCAACCGGCTTGCCTGTCCACTTCTGTCCAGGTATTGCCGAAATCTGACAATCTGCAACATTTCTCTGTACGATATCAAATGTCATCTCTCTGCTGCCTTCATAATTACCTGCACCAGTAAATATGACTGTAGCAGTTCCAACTTCCTTATTGTTCTTGTATGAAACTGTGTAATCCTTGTTCTCTGTGAGCTTAACATCTGATACAGTAACCTCATATCCTGTCAGAATTATACTGTCTCCTGTATATGCCTCGCTCTCAGGTATTCCTGTTATGACCGCATCGTCAAATGCAGCCTTGGTTATATTAAAGCTAACTATCTTCTGCCCTGTGTAATTGCCATGACCCGTGATAGTTATTTCGGCCTTTTGGGCGGTTGTTGATACGTCTATATTGTTGCTATATACAGCCTCATAATCAACTCCGCTCTTTAACTCCACATCCCCATTCTTTACTGTTATCTCAGGGGTCTGTGCCTTACCGTTATAAACAACATCCGCAACGTCTGAAACATCACACTCTTCGATATCCTTTGCAAGTATCTTAAATGTTCCGGCCTTGCTGCCTGTATAGTTGTTCTTTCCTGTGACTGTGACTGTAGCGGTGCCCTTGTTGATGTTTGATGAATAGGTCACATCATACTCTGTATCTGCGATCGTCTTGCCATCAAGTGTCACTGCAACTACAGGCTTAAGAGCCTTTCCTGTGTATGTCTGATCCTTTGCTGTCACCACTGCAAGGCTGAGAGACTTTGCTGTGATCTTGAACTGTGCATTGACTGTTCCCGCATAATTTCCGGTACCCGCAACTGTCACTGTCGCAGTTCCAGCACTCGTGTTGTCTGCAAACTCTACTGTATAATCTGTACCTTCTGTAAGTTTCTTTGTTCCAAGTACCACCGTTACATCCGGCTTCACCGGAAGTCCTGTATACTCTGCATCCGGAACCGTCACGCGGGCTGATGTTATATCTGCAGCGCCAATTGTGAATTTCGCACTTGCGGTTCCTTTGTAGTTTGTATTTGCTCTGGCTGTAAGGGATACAGTTCCTGTTCCCTTCTTTATGTTGTTGCTGTATGTTACATCAAAGTCTGAACCAGGAGTGATCTTCCTATTACCTGCTGTTATGCTCTTAACCGCTGGCTTTATCTCACTTCCGCTGTACGTATAACTGTCACTTTCAAGTACAAGGCCTGCTGATGTTATGTCGTACTGCTCAATAACAAACGTTGTTCCTGTCTGCCCCTTGTAATCACCGGTTCCTGAGACTGTTATTGTTGCCTTTCCAGCATTTACATTATCTGTGTATCTGACTGTATAAGCACCGGCATCAAGTACCTTGTCACCAAGCTTCACAGTCACCTTTGGCTCTATCTCATCTCCAAAGTTATAGATAAATGAACCACCGTCAGCGATCGTCACAACTGCTGAGCTTATATCGATTATCTCTTTTGCAATTGAGAATGTCTTCTTTACTTCTCCTGTATAGTTGCCCTTACCTATGATCTTTGCAACAGCGAGACCGCCAGCCTCTGTCGTCACCTCAGTATTGTTTGAATACTCTATATCATAATCTGTACCCTTTACAAGAGTCTTTGCTCCATCGCGGACTTCAACATCCGGTTTAACCTGTTTCCCTGTGTATATCTGGCCCTCGATGTCACTTATATTACAATTCTCCAGGTTTCTGGCAGTTATAGCAAATTGAACAACTATTGAACCTGTGTAATTTCCCGCAGCTGTTATTGTAATCTTTGCCGGGGTCTTCTCTGTCGTCACATCAGTATTGTTGCTGTATGTCACCTTGTAATCAGAACTTGTGAGGACCTTTTCTCCAACCTTAACTGTCAGAGATGTAAATGTTATTGCAGAACCGGTGTATTCCACATTCTTTGAATATCCGGATACCACTGCATTTTCTATTGATGCAGGCACAATGCTGAACTTGGCACTGCATGTTCCCACATAAAGTCCCTTGCCTTTTATAGTGACGCAGGCTTTCTTTGAAACTGTTGACACATTCTCATTGTCGGTATAAGAATCCACAACATAGTCCTCACCCTCAGCAAGGATATTGTCTCCATACTTAACCTCAATATCAGGACATATGGCAGAACCTGTGTAGGTCTGATCTTCTATAGCCGTTATGACGGCATCAGCAATATCTATTGCCTGAATCTTAAATGATCCCTCGACTGAGCCTTTGTAATTTCCACCTTCAACAGCGGTGACAATTACCGTTGCCGTTCCTATATCCTTGTTATTCTTATACTTGACTGTATAATCGTCTGCCGAAAGAACTTTTCCATCTGCCAGCGTAACTGTGACATCGGGTGTCTGTGCTTCGCCTGTGTATGTCACATCATTCACAGTTATTTTGGCTGAATTTATTGATTGCTGCTCTATAGTAAATCTCTGTGTGAGACTGCCTATAAAGTTCCCGGTTGTTCCTGCTGTAACTGTAACGCTTCCAGCACCTGCCTCTGTATTGTCATTGTACGATACAGTAAAGCCCGTGAAATCTGTTACCAATACATTATTTCCTGACTTTATGGACACCGGCCGTGGCTCTGCAGGAGTACCTGTGTACTCAAACACATTCTGATCAATAACAAGTGTATCCCCTGATATATCGTATGGAAGTATATTGAACGTATATGTAAGCGTTCCTTTGAATCTTCCAACACCTGTTACTGTAAGTGTCGCTGTACCCACATTCTTATTATTTATAAAATTATATGTATAGTCCTCTTTATCAGTCAGTTTTTCTCCGTCATAAGTTACTGTAAAATTCGGGGTTATCGCAGCTCCGAACCTATATGTCTGATTTTCAATCTTTGATACGGCTATCTTGTCATTGTCTTCTATATTGATAAATTCCTTTGTTATCCGGAAATACTTTGTAACACTTCCAGTGTAATGATCGCCCTTACCGATAACTGTATATGAAGCTTCACCTTCATCTATATTATCACTGTAGATTACATCATAATCTCCGCCATTTTCCAACTTTATTATGCCATTATAGACTGCGACATTCGGCTTTATCTCAGAGCCTGTCCACTGCTGATCCGGAACCGACTCCACTGCACATGAACTTATGTTTCTCTTTGAAATCTCAAATCTTATAACTGTCTGTCCGCTGAAGTTGCCTGTACCGGTTACTGTGATCGAGGCTCTGTCTCCAGATCCTGTAACCTCTCTGTTATTTTCATAAACTACAGTATAATCCTTGCCCCGTTCCAGAGTGTAATTCTTCCTATTGTAATATCTTGTTATCACGATCTCTGGTTCAATATCAGTTCCTGTATACTCCTGTGTAGCATCTGCCTTTGTTATGCTGACACCATTTCCAGATGCTGTAATTGACACTGGTGTAATCTTGAAAATCTTAGTCGCATCACCTGTGTAGTTTGAACTCTTTGCCGTGATTACCACCTCGGCGCTATCTGAGGCATCTATATTATTGTTAAATGCTAACGTATAATCTCGTCCCTGAACAAGCTCTACCGTTCCATTCTTCACTGTAACCGCAGGTTCTATCGCTGCCCCCATCTCATACTGTGTATCCTCTATTCCTGTTATTGTACAGTCCTCAATAGGCTTTGGAACAATGTTAAACTCGAGACTCTTTGTACCGCTGTAAGATCCTGTTCCTTCTATCTCAACAGTTGCAACACCTACTTCTGTATTTCCTGTTATTGATTTTATAACATAATCCTTATCAAGCTGAAGAGTGTAATCCCCTTTCTTGATTGTAAGTGTTGGAGTTATCTCTTTACCGGCATAGTACTGATCAGGAATTGGGGTGTACTCCAGATCAGCCATCTCTCCCGCTGGTGCGGTGATGGTTATCTGGAAAATTCTCATACCCGTAAAATACGGAGTTGATCCTGCCGCTCCGCTGATGACCATATTATATGTTCCTGGTTCAGTGTACAGATTCATCACCTTGTAATCTACACCCTTTTCCAGAACGATTCCGTTATATGTAACCGTTATATCAGGATCAATCGGTGAACCTGTATATTCATAATTGACTTTATTTCTAGTTAATATGACATCATTCGCACTTATATCCTTTGCAACGATCTTGAAAGTCTTGGTCACAGTTCCCGCATAGTCGCCTTTTCCGACAAATGTTACGGAACCAGTATCCCTTGGTGAGAGGTTGTCACCATATGTGACCGTGTAATCGGTTCCCTCAACCAAATTCCTGCCATCATATGTAGGCGTTATATCCGGTTTTATCTGAGAACCAGTATATGCCTTATTTCCTATATCCGGAATTGTAACGTCTGTCATTCCGATCTTGCTTGTCTTGATTGTAAATGTACCTGTAGCCGTGCCCTTGAAATTGCCTTTACCTGTTATGGTGATTATGGCTGAACTGCCCAGCTCAACATTATTCTTATAACCCGTGATCTCGTAATCGACACCATTCTCAAGTGCTGTATTGCTGAACGTTACCTTAGATGGCACAGGCTTAACCTCTGCCCCAGTATACTCCACCGGCTCCACTTTGATCACTGCAGGAGCAATGCTTGTTGCCACCGTATTAAATGTGCATGTCTTTGAACCTGTGTAGTTGTTATACACAGTCAATTTAAAGCTGTGTTCACCGACATTGTAATTCTTCTCTGTTCTATATTCGGAAAAATCCAAGAAGTAATCTCCATCACCAGTTGACAGAGTTTTTCCAAGAACAGGATCCGTGATCTTCACTGTTGGCACAACCGCCATAGCTATATTATTTGCAGTATTGTATACAGCATCAGATATACTTATGTTAAGAGAGTCTATCGACTTCGGTGCAATATCAAACTGGATCGTCTTTGAACCTGTAAATGAATTCAAACCTGAAATAGTAACGCTTGCCTTCTTCTTAGCTGTAGTTGCATTTATATTATCTGAATAATATGCAATCTTGTAATCCCTATCTTTTACGAGCGTAGTTCCCTTGTATGTAACCACCGGCTCCGGCGTCTTGCCCTTGCCATCATATGTAAATTCATCCGTTACAACAGCGTCTGCATCTGCAATATTTTTAACATTACTTCCAGAGCTGAGGATCGTGAATGTCTTAGTCACTGATCCCTGAAATCTTTTTGGATGACCCGTTATTGTAACAGTTGCTGTACCTGGATTTGTATTGTTTGAATATTCAACTTTATATTCATAATCATCTTTGTTGGTCTCTTCTAAGCTATAGAGTTTCTTGTTATTGGTATTATCTATAACCTCAACTTTAGGTGTTATCGGCTTGCCAGTATACACAAAGCTCTCGCCTTCAAGACTTATAGTAGTCTGTGTTTCAAGATCCGCAGCATTTATTCCATAAAAGATATCAAAATATCCATTGCTGCCACCTATAGCATAATTGCTGTTCTTTGTTGATGTGACAACCGCACATGGACCATTACCCATGTGTTCCTTCTCTATATCTGCTGCCTGATCCACATTCCAATATTCAACTTCATAATCCACGCCTTCGGTGAGGAAGGGACCGTTCGCAGATGATCTTACATATATCTTTGGGTCCACACCCTGTGCCCGATATGTGTAATACTTTGATTTGCTGGTACTATATTTATTTGCCGTATTAGTTCCACCGACATAGAACCAGCCCGCAGTCGATATTGTCTTAGGCCTGATCGTAAACGTAACTGTAAGAGTACCTGTACAGTTCATATCCGGCTTACCCGTTATGATCGCTGTCGCGGTGCCCGCATTGACATTGTTCTCATAACTTATCGTATAAAGTGTCGATGACAATGTGGTTGTTCCCGATGTATCTCCCACTTTCTTTACACCGATATTACTGTCTATCTTAATCGCATTTCCCGTATATATCTTACCATTAGGCAAATTCTTAAGATATGCGTAATATCCATCCGCATTGAGGTCTATCGCCCCCGTATCTGCAAGCTGTGCTTCGCTGTCCGCATCCGTTGGAGTGGCTATACCTCCCGTGTCTGCAGCAAGCACCTTTGCAAATCCTCCAATCGCCATATCACTTTGGAATATTACGGACAATGCCATAATAAACGCCATGAAGAATGCGATCACTCGTTTACCAGTTCCTTTTCTCATAATTCACTCCCGCCTTTCTTGGTCGTATAACAGCCCTACTTATAGAAAATTCTACCAAAAATCAATATCATATTCAATTGTTTTTATGAATTTTTGACTTAACTATTTGACTTAACACCAAACAAACAAAAGGCTTTCAGTCATAATCTACAAAATGCATCTTGATGATGTCTATTGCAGACCATAACTGAAAGCCCTATGTAATACATTGTTCTATTTTCTTATCTTCTTAAATGAAACAACAGCTGAGATAATGGCCATCACTCCAATGACTATATAAAACGGAAGTCTGTCACCTGTCTGTGGGGCCTTTCCCGGATCAACATTACCATCCGTACCAGATTCTGTTGTCGGCTTCGTCATCGAATTGCCATCCCCATCGTCGTCTTTGATATCTACTTCGTCTTTGACAAATATTGCAAGCTGCCCCTCTGATGGCAGTTTCACATTGACCGCACCGTCAACGACCTCAAAACTAAGTTTCTCCCACGCTCCATCTGTTGGAAGAAATCTCACCTGAACTGTCATATCCGAGGTTATGACTGCACCTCTTATCTTTGTTATCTCCAAATTCGAAAAATCATAATCATCAACGGCCGTTACAGAGAATACCGCAAGGGTTGAGAAACCCTTAAGGGTACTATCTCCGAGAACACCTGCAGGATCATATCCCATCACCAGATCATCTATATCCTCTATGGATGTGTCTGGCTCCGAAAGCAGTATATGCGACGAATCTGTTCCAAAATCACGATCCGGACTCTCATTAGCCATAGCCGTAATTCCAAATCCTAACAGCATAACCATGGTCATTGCATATACAGCAAGTCTTTTTCTTGAAAATATCCTTCTAATCATATGTGTCATAACCTTTTTCATAACCTTTTCACTCCTTCTCCTCCTAAGGCAGCTCCCTGATGCCTTAATCTTCTCACATAATACCATCTAAAAAAAATACCGTCAATTGTGCAAATTAACATTTTAATGGTTATTCATCGATTTTCAACCGGTATTTCATCAATCTTGACAGCTTGAACCAGCCATCTTTTTCCATCCATTCCACAACATGTTGAAAGTGTCAAAAGTCTGCTGTCTATATCTATATTTTGGTCATTTTTGACAATACCCTCATCAAACCTTTCAGATTTTATATTTAGAAGATATTCTTTTCTGACCTCTTTGTCCGAGAAATCATTATACGTGAGTATATGCCTGTCATTTGTTCTATAGGCGGCAAAAACTTCGTATCTCATAACCCGGTCTGGAAGATATATATATACATTCCTGTTGCTTTCCCAGAAAGAGTCATCCTCATAATTATGAAGAGTCTTAAACATTGTACCGGTAGACATATTGTGACCATATATTATTGTATCAAAATCTTCAAAATCCAAATTGTTCCCTGCATCAACAAATATAGAACCGTCAGGACTGTATTCACCATATGCATCATGGTTGAGATAATACGCATTATCGCTTCCCTGCAAAACAGGATAGTCAACGTCTGTCCCCGGTATATATATCCATGCACATATATCACCATTCTGAGTTTTCAGGCCAGCAAAATTAACATCCAACTCCGGATAGTTCCCATTTGTTGTCTGCCCTGATCCGGCATTTCCTTCTGCACTTTCCGGGCCGTCTGATGTATCTGTACCTCTATCCACGTATGTCCTAAGTCTGTTCTCTGCTCTGAGACTTCTATTGTGTCCTCTCACATACCGCACAGCAAGACATACACAGACTAGTACTGCAAATACCGAGATTGCAAACACGATCTTCCATACTAGGTTGCATGACGTTTTATTTACTCTGCGATGTGGACCAATCTCACGTTTGCTGTCCACTGTATCATCATCCGCTGGAGCAGCACTGCTTTCATTATTGCTATTTGTGCTGATATTTTCTCTGCTATTTTCCTCAACTATAGACTGAGCAAGAGCAATAGCCTCCGAAAGGCGTCTTTCCAACTCTCTTTGTTCTTGTAGATCTGACATATCATCTACTCCGTTTTTCTGTAAAAAGTTTCAATCATCATCTCTGTAAGTTTATCTTCATCTATAAGATATTTATCATAATAATTTTCTCTCTCGTAATCGCCTGACACCGTATATATATCCCCCTCACCAAATTGCACTCTTTTAAGCACTTTTGCAAGGTAAAGCATACTATTTCGAGAAATATCAGTATCCACATATCCCTGTACACTATCGTACATTTTGAATATCTTAAAAGGATTCTTTTTTATCTGCTGCTGTACTGCATCACACCACGCTGATATATACTGTTTCTGTCTTGACATTCTATTCTCATTTGTTCCTATATCCGTAGAGGCGCTGTCTCTTTCAGTGACATAATACATGGCCTGTTCATCGTTAAGAGTGACTTCTTCGCCCTTCACAATTCCGGCTTTCGGCACATCTTCCAACGCAGTCAGGGTAATTCCCCCGGCAAGTTCATTTATGCCGCCTATGCCATCAATATCTACGGAAACACTTCCATGTATCGGAATGCCATGTAACAATTTTGACACCGTATTCATCTCAAGTCCGCGTCCTTCAGACTGACTTTTCCCGTAGGAATATGCCAAAGCTATTTGGACATTCTTCGTTGTTGCAGCTTTACCGGAAATATCGTATATCGCAACCGGTCCTATGCTATCTCTATTTATACATATGCATTTCACCGTATCTTTTTCTGTATTGATAACCACCAGCGCAAGCATGTCCGCCTGTCCGATGCTCTCATCCTCGCCTCTGGCATCAATGCCCATAAAAAGTATATTTATATTTGCCGGATCATACTTATAAATGTTACCCCTGTACATCAACTGACCACCATTCTGAACGCATCCGGGTATAGATGACATATCTGGTATTTCCACTGATGTATTTGCGTGTAACTCCTGTTCTCCCCTCTTCATACAACCGAATATCATCACCCAGGTTGACAACAAGGCTAAGCTGAAGCACACAGCGACAATCGACGCAATCACTTTCTTTTTTTTCATATCTTCTCCAGTGAATCCCCGTTTCAAAAAAGCGGCACGGAAATCCGTGCCGCCGATATAATCACGTACTCTATTCGTATACTGCAGTATCTTATTGCGACTATTACGAACTAATTATCCATACTGGACTAATTATTCATATAATGGATACTTCTCAACAATACTCTTTACAAGCGCCTCTGCTCTCTCCTTGTCATGATCGAGAACTGCTGCCTTGATTGCCTCGGCAATGGTATCCATATCAGCCTCATCTGCACCTCTTGTTGTAACTGCAGGAGTTCCAAGTCTTATACCGCTTGTGACAAATGGTGACTTAGGATCATTTGGAACTGTGTTCTTGTTGGCTGTGATATGAACCTCATCGAGGAGCTTCTCAACTTCCTTACCTGTAAGGCCAAGTCTCTTGAGATCCATAAGCATGAGGTGATTGTCTGTACCGCCTGATACTATGTCAAATCCTCTTGCCATAAGAGCCTTAGCAAGGGCTGCTGCATTCTTTACGACCTGCTCCTGATATGCCTTGAACTCAGGTGTGAGTGCCTCCTTAAAACATACTGCCTTACCGGCTATGACATGCATAAGAGGGCCACCCTGGATTCCAGGGAATACTGCCTTGTTGAAGTTAAACTTCTCATTGATCTCATTGCTGCACATGATCATTCCGCCACGAGGTCCGCGGAGTGTCTTGTGAGTTGTGGTAGTTGTTACGTGTGCATATGGGATAGGACTCATGTGAAGACCTGCTGCCACAAGACCTGCGATATGTGCCATATCCACCATGAGGTATGCTCCGACCTCATCTGCTATCTCTCTGAATCTCTTGAAATCTATCGCTCTGGCGTATGCTGAAGCACCTGCCACGATGAGCTTTGGCTTGCACTCCTTTGCGATCTCAAGCACCTTATCATAATCTATAAATCCATCATCGTTTACACCGTAAGGAACACAGTGGAAATACTTTCCAGACATGTTGACCGGTGAACCGTGTGTGAGATGTCCGCCGTGATCAAGATTCATACCCATGAATGTATCGCCAGGATTAAGGATAGCGAAGAACACTGCCATGTTAGCCTGTGCACCCGAATGTGGCTGTACATTAACGTACTCGCATCCAAACAGCTCTTTTGCTCTCTCTCTTGCAAGATCCTCTACAACATCTACATACTGGCATCCGCCGTAATATCTCTTTCCAGGATAACCCTCTGCATACTTGTTTGTAAGGTGGCTGCCCATGGCTGCCATAACTGCCTTTGATACAATATTCTCAGATGCGATAAGCTCCAGGTTGTTATTCTGTCTGTTAAGCTCATCTGTCATAGCGGCTGCTATCTCAGGATCTACTTTTGTAATCTCGTCAAAACTGAACATCTATATTACCTCCGTCATAATTTAATATTTTATATTATATCCTCTATGTCTGATCTTTTTCAACACCAAACAGCCTTTTTGCATATTTTTAAGCTATTATACTGTGCCACTTTATTTATTTCACGGTGTATCCTGCAGCTTTAACATTGCTTCATACTGTGAATATTCATATTCATCGTAGAAATATTCCTTATGTCTCTGCCTTATACCCAGCTCTTCAAACCACTCTGACACCAGTTTATTTCTGAGTTTTGTTTTTGTAGGCTCAGCCAGTGTATTGTAATTCCAGAGTGAAAAATGTAATGCATAATTGACAAAATCCTTCTCAAGTTCATTCCACTTTTCTCTGTCCTTAAGGAACTGTCTGAGGGCAAGCAGCATCCTGTAGAAGTTATCCCAAGATTTTTCTCTGGTCTTCGAAAGAGAATCCGCAGTGTCTACTCTTCTATGGATAAGTATCTTTCTAACCGTTGATATTTTCTCTGCAAGCACCAGAGCGCTGAATACAAAGAGTGCATCATTGGTGGTACGCTGTTCCTGAAATTTCAGATCATTCTTAGCTACAAACTCTCTTAGATAAAGCTTATCCCACGCCCATCCGACAAATGCCTTAAATATATTGGTCGATATCTGTCTGTAACCGAACGGTTCATATGGTGGAAGTGCCCATTCTATCATAGCCCAGTTCTCATATACAAATTCGCCAGAGTCCATATTGTACTGATCTGATTTGTATATAACGATTTCTGCTCCCTGCTCCTCAGCCTTCTCATATGCCAGCTGCACCATATCCGGTTCAAAGAAGTCATCACAATCCAGGAATAACATGTACTTGCCAGTCGCCTCTGTAAGTCCGCGGTTTCTTGCTGCTCCAGCGCCCTTATTCTCCTCGGTGAACACTCTTATACGCTCATCCCTGCTGCTGTAGGCCTGAAGCCTTTCTAGGGATCCATCCACAGACCCGTCATCAACACATATTATCTCTATATTCTTCAGTGTCTGTCTCGTCAGCATATCGAGACAATTGTCAATATATTCTTCCGCATTATATATAGCTACAACTATAGATACATCTACTGCCATGCATTCTCTCCTCATATGTCACGCTATTTCCCATAACATATTACTGATTACTCTTTTTTCATCATTCTGAACACTAACCTCTTAATGCCCGAAGGAATAAACATTATCACCCGGCCAGCCTTGAATGTGACTGATGATTCATATTTCTGTTTCTGCTGTTCAAGCTCCAGCAGTCTCTGCTGCTCCAGTCCGCTGCACATTTCCTCGTGCTCCGCCTGCTTCTTTGCCAGTCGCTGTTCATACGATTCCCTCTGTGCCTGCATCATCCTGTCTTTTTCAGCTACAACCTTTTCAAGATCATTTACCTTGTTCTTACAGTCATATACTCTCTTATCCAGGATAACTTTTCCAAGGTAAAATCTTTTTACATATCCCGGATCTTTGGCAAGAATATAAAGGTTTGACCGCTCCTCCAGAGAGAACAGTTTCTCATCTATTTCATCGTTTTCATAGCTTCTGTGGAACTCCACAGCCATTCTCTCTGCAAATTCCCAGCCAACATCTTCCGTCATCCAGTGCAGCAATTCATAATAGCATGCCCATCTCTGAGATGAATAATATCCCTTCCACTTCTGCCACACTTCCCAGTCAGTCATGAGCATATCCTTTATCCTGTCATATGCTCTGTTTACAGTAAATGCTATCTGACTGTCATCTATCCATACCGTATCCCGATAAACTTTTTCACATATGGCTGCACTTACACACATCGCCCTGCCTGCGCTCGTGAACACCTGCCACAACAGATAAATATCCGGAAACAGCTCATCAGAGCCGCCAATCTCCAGATGTTTTTTTTCTATAAACCCCTTACTATATAATCCAGCGCCTATGTTCCTCACGAGCATAACATATGCCGGATCCTTCCCAAGGAATAATTCCTTATCGTATGTCACTCCCTCTGGCAGTCCGACATTCTCATATACTATACCAACAAAGTCCAAATCATGCTCATCAGCTTTCTCCACCAGATCCTGCACCTTCTGATCTGCTATATCCACACATGGCCTCGCGATAAAATAGTAATTATCCAGTTCCATTATTTTCATTTTAACAATCTGTGTACTCACTCTTTTCTCCTCATTACACTGCGAATGTAGCTGCACCAATAAGTATAACATAATACAGCTTATCTAAACAATCCACACATTTATCCCTTATTAAATATACATAAAAATACACGGATCCAAACCATATAATATATCCTTGGTTCAGACCCGTGTCAATTATTACATCCAGTAAACACGTATATTATTAAATGAAACCAGGTAATAAACTACTAATATTTTCTTACAAATAATGTCAAAAATGTAATATTATTCCTTTTCATAATAGCGCACATGCTCTCTGTTGTGAATATTTTATTTTTCATTCTCTGCCCTCAGCTCAGTGCCGTCATAATCTATCACTATAGCCGACTGTGTGCTTACGCTGCCTGCAAGTATCATCTTTGCAACCAGTGTCTCCACATTCTTCTGCAGATATCTCTTGAGCGGTCTTGCGCCATACACCTGATCATATCCCTGATCGATGATGTGCTGCTTTGCGCTCTCCGTAAGCTTGATCGTGATCTCTCTGTCCGCCAGTCTGCTGTTTAGATCTGCCATGAGAAGATCAACTATACCACTGATGTTGTCCTTTGACAGTGCCCTGAATGTGATTATCTCATCGATACGGTTCAGGAACTCAGGTCTGAATCTGCTCTTAAGCTGAGCCATTACGTCATTCTTCAGTTCATCTGTGATCTCTCCGCCGGCAGCTGCGATATCCGCACCGCCGATATTGGATGTCATGATGATGATCGTATTCTTGAAGTCGACAGTTCTGCCCTGAGAATCCGTGATACGTCCATCATCAAGCACCTGAAGGAGTACATTGAACACATCCGGATGTGCCTTCTCTATCTCATCAAAGAGGACAACCGAATATGGCTTTCTACGAACAGCCTCTGTCAGCTGACCGCCTTCATCATAACCTACATATCCCGGAGGCGCTCCTATAAGTCTTGACACACTGTGCTTTTCCATGTATTCACTCATATCAATACGAACCATGTTCTGCTCATTGTCAAACAATGCCGCTGCAAGACTTTTTGCAAGCTCTGTCTTACCAACACCGGTTGGTCCAAGGAAGATAAATGAACCTATCGGTTTGCTAGGATCCTTTATTCCCGCCTTTGATCTGATGATCGCATCGCTGACATAGTCAACGGCTTCATCCTGACCTACAACTCTCTTCTTAAGTTCGCTGGCAAGATTGAGGGTCTTGCTCTTCTCGCTCTCAGTAAGCTTTGCAACAGGAATTCCTGTCCACTTGGATACGATCTTCGATATCTCATCTTCTGAAACTACCTCATGGACAAGCTCCCTCTCCTTATCTGAAGCTGTGGACTCAGCCTCTGCAAGCTCTTTCTGGATCGCTGGAAGCTTACCATACTGAAGCTCTGCTGCCTTGTTCAGATCATAATTTCTCTGTGCATCCTGAATATCAGCCTTGACCTGCTCCATCTCTTCCTTGAGGATCCTTATCTTCTCAACTGCAGCCTTTTCGTTCTCCCACTTTGCTTTCAGGGAATTTGCCTGATCCTTGAGTTCTGCCAGTTCAGCCTGAAGGTCTGCCAGTCTCTGCTTTGACAGATTATCCTCCTCCTTCTTAAGGGCTGTCTCCTCAATCTCCAGCTGCATTATCTTACGTGTGATCTCATCCACTTCAACAGGCATTGAATCAAGCTCTGTCTTGATCATGGCACACGCCTCATCAACAAGATCTATGGCCTTATCTGGCAGGAATCTGTCTGTTATATATCTGTTGGAAAGAACCGCTGCGCTTACAAGGGCACCATCTGATATCTTAACTCCATGGAACACCTCGTATCTCTCCTTGATTCCTCGAAGGATAGATATTGTATCTTCAACTGTTGGTTCATCCACCATAACCGGCTGGAAACGTCTCTCAAGAGCCGCATCCTTCTCTATATACTGTCTGTACTCATTAAGTGTTGTGGCACCTATACAATGCAGCTCACCTCTGGCAAGCATAGGCTTAAGCATGTTGCCCGCATCCATTGCACCGTCAGTCTTACCTGCTCCTACAATGGTGTGCAGCTCATCGATGAACATAATCACTTCACCCTCAGACTTCTTCACCTCATCAAGGACATTCTTAAGTCTCTCTTCGAATTCACCTCTGTACTTGGCACCGGCCACAAGAGCTCCCATATCAAGTGCAAATATCTTCTTGTTCTTAAGTCCCTCTGGTACATCACCTCTGAGTATCCTCTGTGCAAGTCCCTCTACAACCGCAGTCTTACCTACACCAGGCTCACCAATGAGCACCGGATTGTTCTTTGTCTTCCTTGACAGGATCCTGATCACATTTCGTATCTCAGCGTCACGTCCTATTACCGGATCAAGCTTCTGCTGTCTTGCCCTCTCGACCAGATCATATCCGAACTTCTCCATAGCCTCATATGAGCTCTCCGGATCATCGCTGTCCACCTTGTGGTTACCTCTAATCTCTGCCAGCTCCTTGAGGAATGCATTCCTGCTAACTCCCCAGCCTTTAAGAAGCTCCTTGATATCCGAATCAGCCTTATCCACCATGCCGAGGAACAAATGCTCAACAGACACATATGTGTCGCCCATCTGCTTTGCTTCCTTCTCTGCCTGGATGAGAGCCTTTGAGAAGTTATTTCCGGCATACATATTGCCACCGCTGACCTTCGGCAACCTTGCCAGCTTATCCTCCACCGCATTCACGGCACCAGTAACATTCACGCCCATCTTCTCAAATATCTTGGCTATCAAACTGTCATCTATCTCAAGCAAGCCAGCCAAAAGGTGCATCTGCGTAAGTTCCTGATTGTCGTACTCCAGAGCTTTTTCTTTTGCTTTCTCTACAACTTCCAACGATTTACGTGTGTATTTATCCATCTCCATAGCTGTTTACCTCCTAAACTAAACTTTCAGGGAACTGATACCTTAATATCACTTCCCTGTCTGATGATAATATAACACACCTGTTAGCACTCGTCAACACCGAGTGCTAATATTTTTTTATTATTTTAAATTATTTCTCTCTACGATAAACTACCACCCCGGCAGCCCCTAATAAGCATGTCATCATGACTATGAGCATCAATGCCACATTTCCGTCATCCCCGGTATTTGGAACACCTGACTCCGTCTTTGATACTACTGCCGTTGTTCCCTCTGTTGAAGCCACATCAGTTTTCTCGTTGGGCGACTGCACTTCCGTTGTCTGCTTCTCTGTTGTGATCTCCTCTGTTGTAGGATTTTCCGTTGTCTGTCTTTCTGTCGTGACCTTCTCTGTCGTCTGCTCACTTGACGTTGGTTTTTCAGTTGAAGGTTCATTTGTAGTCGGTTCATTTGTTGCTGGTACATTTCCCTTCTTTACCACTACCTTTGCAGCAGGAGACGCATAATAATTTTTGGTCTCCTTATATCTCACATAATACTTTCCATCTGCAAGTTTCTTAAGTACCGTGCTTTCGCAATCCAGCCAGTTTCTCTTGTCAACACTATATTCCATTGACGTCTTCAGATTAGATATCTGACCATCATTTTTCCCATCCACAGTCTCTGCCGTTGCGACCAAACCTGTAGGTGCCTTCTGTTTTGCCTTATCTATTGTGAACTCTTCCACGATCTGTCCATGCATGGTATTCTCACCCTTGATAGTAACTGTAGCTGTTCCCGCATCAATATTATCCGCATATACACATGAGTAACTTTTTCCCTCTGTCAGAGTCTTTCCGCCATAAGAAACCGTAACCGCAGGTTTCTTTTCTTTTCCATCGTACACATACGATTTTGGAGCAATGCTGACAGCGACATCTGCATCATCCGACAAGCTGCGGTAACGGAGAATAAAATCCTTAGCCTTGGCTCCTGTCTCATCATCAATGATTGTCGTTCCTTCTACAGAAAGTCCCTCTGGTACAAACTCCTTCACACCGTCAAATCCATCTGCAATATGCCCAAAGTTGCTAAGTCCGTCACTGTTCTGTACCGTAAATACACAGTCTGTATCCATCTCAAGTTTTTCAAACCAACACTGTGAACCGTTGAGCGTCACATTTGAGCCATTATTCAGACAGATTCCATCTTTTGTCATCCAGTTGATACTATCCGTAATGAATTTGACATTTGACAAAGTCAGCATAGCATTAGTAAATCCAACACTTCCATTTGTGATACCGCAATTTAATGTTCCATTTTTCACGTATAACGAATAATCAAAATTCATCATCTGCAAAGTGACACTTTTACTGTTGAGATCTATAATGATATGCTTATTATGTTCACCATCATTGTATCCTATAGAAGCCGAAGGATCATATATATCACTAATTATACATATTGTATAGCCATTCTGTGCGGCTGCAAATGCATCAGCCAGTGTAGCATATGATCCGATCTCATCGCCATTGCCATCCGTCACAATTGCCACATCCCCATCCGCGGCCTGCACCTTCACAGAGTTCTTTCCCGCAATAATCACTACAGCCAATATACATGCCATAATCAACCCAGTTATCAATTTCTTTGATTTCATAATTATCCCTTTCCTCCTGTCTTTAATCCCTGGCAGTTACTGCCAGATATTGCCATCAACATAACAAATAATTATAATACACTGGGTTTTTTAGTAAACTAGCCAAACGGCTAGTTTTAAAAATTAAATGCTAAATGAATAACTTTAGTACGAAAAAGAACCAGCACTTATGTGCCGGTTCTCCCTGTTCTGATATTATTCTATTATCACAGCTCCTCACCATTGGTCTCTATAACATGTTTGTACCAATAATAAGAATCCTTCTTGTATCTGTTCAGAGTTCCACTGTTCTCGTCCTCTTCTCTGTCCACATACACAAATCCGTATCTCTTCTGATATCCGTTGAGCCAGCTGAGAAGATCTGTGTAAGACCATGTGCAGTATGCCAGGACACGACAGCCATCATCACACGCTTTCTTGAGCTCCTCTATGTGATGTTTCAGGTAATCTATCCTGTACGGATCATGGATCTCCCCATCCTCAAACTTGTCAAATGCGCCGAGGCCATTCTCAGATATGACTATAGGAAGATCATATCTCGATGTTATCTGTCTGCAGCACATGCGAAGTCCCATCGGATCGATGGTCCAATCCCAGTCTGTCGTAGGAAGGAATTCATTTGCAGGATTCTTGTAGAGTCCCGGAACTCCCTGCACCTTTGCGGTACCCTTCTTGCCTGTGGTGTTCATCTCATGTGTAGCGCCAACTCCATCTATCGGATTGTACTCTGCAACACATGTTCTGTAGTAATTTACACCCATGAAATCGATAAGAGAGGCAGCCTTCTTCAGGATCTCTTCATCTTCATCTTCTATAACCGGCATCAGATCCTTGCTCTCAAGGTACGCCCTTGCAGCTCTTGGATATCGGCCATATGCATACATATCCATCCAGTAGAAGTTCTCAAGATCATCGTAATCCATCTTCGCCATGGCATTCTCCGGCTTTCTGTCAAATGCATACGCTGGAGTAAATGCGAATGATGAACCGACCTTTGCATCCGGACAGATCTCCTTGAGCGCTATAACGCTCTTTGCGTGTGCCATGAATGCATGGTGGTTTACCTGATAGAACATCTTCTGGTCATCAACCTTTCCTGGTGGGTGCATTCCGGCATTCCAGCCAAGACCTGTAAATACATTCTGCTCATTCATGATTATCCAGTGCTTTACCCTGTCACTGTATCTCTCAAACAAAACCTTTGCGTATCTGACGAAATCATCGACTATTCGTCTGCTCTCCCATCCGTGATACTGCTCCTCAAGTGCCTGTGGCATATCCCAGTGATACACGGTCACCATAGGAACTATATTATTCTTTACAAGCTCGTTGATAAGATCATCATAGAACTGAAGCCCCTTCTCATTGACCTCACCGTTGCCGTCAGGTATTATTCTCGGCCAGGATATTGAGAATCTGTATGTCTTCAGTCCCATCTCCGCCATGAGAGCCACATCTTCTTTATATCTGTGGTAGTGATCCACAGCCTTATCTCCGGTAGTTGCCTTGAATGTCTTGCCCGGGATCCTCACGAACTCGTCCCAGTTGGATGGTCCTTTTCCGTCCTCATTCCATGCTCCCTCAACCTGATATGCGGCAGATGCACTGCCCCATAGGAAATCCTTCGGGAAGCCTTTCGATTTCTCAAAATACATAAATCACCCTCCATATTGTATTTATATCAGACATGCCTTCTCCATGCCTTCTCCATGCCTTCTCATCATTCTTACAGACTGCCAAGCACATCACCGATCTTATCCGCAATAAGAAGATCAGCATTTGCATCCGACTGTGTCGGAGACATATTGATGACTACAAGCTTCCTGCCCCTAAAGTATCTGACAAGCCCTGCTGCCGGGTATACCACAAGTGAGGTTCCGCCAATTATCAGCGTATCCGCCTCCGATATATACCTGAGAGCATCTGACATATTCTCGTCATTCAGAGCCTCCTCGTACAGCACAACATCAGGTTTTACTGTGCCGCCGCACTTCTCACACTTAGGGACACCATCTGAATTCACTATGTAGTCCAGATTGTAAAATGCATGACATCTTTCACAATAATTTCTGTGAACTGATCCATGCAGCTCTATGACATTCTTACTGCCCGCCATCTGGTGGAGTCCATCGATATTCTGTGTTATGACAGCCTTGAGTTTTCCCTCTCTCTCAAGCTCTGCCAGTTTCAGATGGGCTTTGTTCGGCTTTGCATCTGCAAATATCATTTTGTCCTTATAAAACCTGTAGAACTCCTCTGGATTTCTCAGATAAAAGCTGTGGCTGATTATTGTCTCTGGTGGATATTTGTACTTCTGATTATACAATCCATCCACACTTCTAAAATCTGGAATACCACTCTCTGTAGACACCCCGGCGCCTCCGAAGAATACAATATTATCAGATTTCTCAACTATCTTTCTGAGTTCATTTATCTTCTCTGACTTCATATCTGCATTGTCACTCATGATAACCGCCTCCTCTGTGTTACCTTTAACTGATCTACTGTCCTGTCGATGTCACCTTAACTGTGACTGTGCAGGAGCCTTGCACTGTATAGCTGCTTCCATCTGGTATATCCAGCGTTATGGTATTTTCACCATATGACAATTCGGACGCATCAATTGCAAGATGGAAGCTCTTAGCTGTGATCTTGGAAACTGCACTGGACATTCCCTTTATCGCAACGCTGTTCTCTTTTATCACCAGCTCATATCTATAATCGCTCTGTTTGTTATTGAGCTTGATATCGGATGTCTTTATAGCGATATTCCTCGTGACCATCTTTTCTATGGCAACCTTAACATTCACATAAGCACTTTCCTTTGTAACCACCACGCCATCCGGAAGATACTTTGATACATCAAGTGTTGTCTCAACGTCCTCTGTACATCCACTGACATCCACATCATTGATCTCCAACTGCTGTATATCCTTAATTACCGCCGCATCGCCACCTATATCTATAGTCTCCGGTACAAATGTTATCTGTGATACTGCATATCCATCTGCCGGCTCGCCTATAACCGCGATCTTGATAGGTATATTCTTCGTCTTGTAAACCGGTACAGTTACCGCGATCGATACCTCATCATATGTCAGTGTCTCATCTGATACCTTCTCACCATCTGATGTCACAAATGACGGTGTGCAATTGGTCGTTATATCATCCTTTGCATCCTTTATATCGACCGTCACCTCAGCTCTGTCTATACTGGAAACCACACTTGATGGGCCCTTAACAGTTATGAGGTTTGGAGCTGCGACACTATTGCCGGCCGTGTATCCACTGGCAACCTCCCCTGTTGTGACGACTTTCACCGGAACTGACACCGACTTCTCCGCCTCAAGCTCCACAGACAGCACATTATCCACAACAGTTATGCTGATCTTCTTTGCTATACTGTTGCTGTTCGCCGTTACCGCTATCGGCACCGCATTTGTTATGGATATCTTGGACATATCTGCGGTTGCCTTAAAGTCAGAAGCATCCAGATTGCTTATAACAGACTTTCTTCCCTTTATCACCACATCCACCGTATCACCTGATGTTATGGTAAATAACTGATTCTGGCTTGTGATGGCATCGGTATTGACAAGCGTTACAGGAATGTTGCTTATGGTCTTTGTCACCGCCGAATCGTCTATATTGAGTACCAGCAGCCATACAAGGAATCCCAACACCACCGACAATAGCTTCAAGCCCAGATTGGAATATATCTTCGGCTTATTCTTCCTGATATCTCCATTGTTCTCTGTATTATTTCTCATCGTCATCAGCCTCCTTTCCGGAAGCCTTATTCTTGTTCTCTATAACTACCCTTTTTCTTCTCTTCTTTATAGGGCGTGCTCCCGATGATCTGTGATATCTCTTTTCACTGTACTCCTTGCACAGAGTCTGAAGATGTCTGCGGACACCCTCGCTGTCAAGATTTCTGAACAATTCACCGCCCTGAGCTATCGATATAGATCCCGTCTCCTCCGATACTATGAGCGTCATACTGTCAGACACCTCACTGATTCCGATTCCGGCTCTGTGTCTTGTTCCAAGCTCCTTGTTTATGGAATCATTTGCTGAGAGAGGAAGATAACATGTCGCTGATACCACCCTGTTCTTTCTGATGATCACAGCACCATCGTGCAGCGGTGTATTGTGCTCAAATATATTGAGGAGAAGCTGGTTTGTTACGACCGCATCTATCGGAATTCCTGTATCTATATACTCACCAAGGGCAACCTCATTCTCGATTACTATGAGGGCTCCTGTCCTGTTTGCCGAAAGAACCTGTACTGTCTTCACAAGCTCATATATAGTCTTTTCAGATAGTATCCCATCATCCTCACCATCTCTTATTATATAGTTGATGATCTTTTTCCTTCCGAGCTGTTCAAGACCTCGTCTAAACTCAGGCTGAAACAGAATAACAACCGCAATGATACCTACGCTGAACGCATTCTTCAGAAGGTATAATATCGTGTTGAACTGAAATACAGCCGCAATCGCTGTGAACAGGAATATCATGACTATTCCTTTGAGGAGAGTCCATGCCCTGCTGGTCTTGAACCAGAGCATGATCCTGTATATAAAGAACGACAAAATGAGAATCTCTATTATATCCACTGTTCCCGGAACTGTTATATAAAACCAGTCAAAATATGTTGAAATAAATGTAGATATCTTTTCCATTTCATCCTCCTTTCCTGAAATCTTCAAAAAATAAAATCAATAAAATTCTTATATAATCAATATGACCTGACATAAGTCAGGTCACATGTTGTCCAGCGTCTATATTCTCTATCTTGTAGCTCCTGTGGTAGACTCACCTCTATGGGCTGGTGTGCTACTTCGTCTTTGAGCACTTGATGGTGCCTGCTTACGAGGCGTCTCAGGTCTTCCCGCCGCACTCTTAGAGCCCTTCTGTCTGTCACTCATAATCTTAGGAACAGCTTTTACATAGTAGTAATACTCATCATCCTCAAACTGCGTATTCTCAACACTTGAGTAGTCAACAACCGTCTTGAAGAACTGTACTATGATCGCCACCAGTATCGCAAGGATACATCCAAGCAGTGCTCCGCTTAATGATATCTCAGTCTCCATAGAAAGTGTTCCAACCAGGAATAAAACAATCTCCACTATACCACCTGTTATTATTGCCACATACCATGAGTATGCAAATGACATTCTGTAGATGATATATGTCAGCACTATAACGACTGCAAATACTATTATTGTGAGAAGCAGTGTCTTATCCTGTACAAGATGTTCAAATATGTACTTGTAACCCTCTACTATACTATCCGCAGGTGTTGTTGATGCAAGCTGCATATAATCTGCGGTATACTTCATAAAGAAATAGAATATACATCCAAATGCAGCCGGTATCATTCCAGCAAATCCGATAAGCATTCCCGCAAGGAGCGGCATAAAATATGCGAACTTGATGATGTACAAAAATGGCATAAACATGATGACCCATGACGCCTTTGGAAAAAATCTTATGTATACACAATACATGATCACAAATATTATCACAAAAGTGATTCCTAGCTCAATGCTCGCACTCGCAACCTGAGCACATGCATACACACCGCCGATAGCAAGTGTGAGTGAATCTGAAAGAAACGCACATACAAACGAAGCTGCAAGAACAACTACCATACTGCTCATCATGCTGTTATATCCTGTAAGATGTGCTATCGACCAGAACATCACTATCGCCAATATAAACTTGCACAGAGGCGATACGAACTTATCATATTTACTACAGAAATCCTTTACTCCATCTCGGAATGACAAAAGTGCTGTCATAATTACTTAGCCCTCCTCTTTCTTTTTTCAGAACCCTTTGTCCGCTCTTCTTTCTCATAAAATTCAATCAGCTTCTTGAGGTTCTGATTATACTTGATGAGTTTTGGCTTTGCCTTCATATATCTATATGTATATAATACCCAGGCAAACAATGCAAATCCCAGGCAAACTATAGCATAGCTTCCTATAATCTCACCCGCAACACTTAGGTAATCAAGTTCCGTCAACTGTTCAACGATAGAACCTATATTGTAATAAATGTATGCAACCGCAACTACCACAAACAAAACGGTTGAAGAAACAATAGTCTTCAGACAATTAAGTTTTACATAATCGCTCTGAAAATACTTTCCCTTTTCAAGATCTTCCTTTCCGAGGGATTCCTTATACATGGCGATCTTCGTCATCAATATGACTTTTTCCTCATTAATCATCGCTTTTTCTTTCTCCTTATATTGTCCATAAGCCATAAATGCCCATAACTAGCAGTATTATAACCCGATGAATACCAATTCGCAAGTTTTATATTGTAATTTAATGACTGTTAAGCATACGCACTGCCCAAGTCATACCCTTACCATGTCCGTCCATTATAGTAATTGTAGCCGTCTTTGTATGTCTCATAGGTATCCATCTCGCTGTTTCGCTGTTTTAAACTGTCCCCCTGTATCTCCTGAAGTTTTTCCTTTATCTTTTCCTCCTCCGATGCAGAGCTCGATCCCTTTTCTCCATCACTGTCATCCGGGGTATCATTATCATTTTGCTGATCCTTATCATCCGAACCTCCAGATGATTCCTGATCCTGAACTGACTGCTTCAGCTGTTCCTCAAAAGCATCTATCTCATCCTTGAGTGTCTGTGCATCCTTGTTGTGACCATCCTCGTCATTCCTGTGCGCACAGCCATTTTCCACCAGTATATTTCTGGCATCATCAAGAAGCTCAATCGTCTCATCAAGATTCTCTGCGTTTACTGACTCAGGATCTATCTGTTTCACTATAGCTAATGCAAGATTTATCCTTGTCATACAGTCTCTTTCCCCACGCGGCTTGTATCCAAGTGCGGTCCTGTACTCCTCCTCAGCTCCCTGGTAATCTTCCTCATTGTAATAAACATTTCCATTATTATAATGATATATATACGGCTGAAAAAAACCCAGAACCTGATTTACCTCGCTGCTTTTATATATCCCCTTGTCATAATTTCTGATAAACCGCATATTGCATATATAATTGACTGACAATGGTACCAGACACAGCAGTCCCGCTATACCTAGTCCCGTAACGATCTTTTTTATCATATCTGTTCCTTTCGCCAGGCAAGTTCTCCGGACTTTCTTCTGATATCGATAAACTCCCATATCATGACCAGTACCAGCATAGCCGCAAATATATAATATATATCAGCATATCCTGAAACCTTTCCGTCTTTGCTCTCCGATGCAGACTCCCTCTTGATCTTATTGATCGTAGTGTCAATGTTTGAAGCGTCGTTCATATTGATATATTTAACGTCCATATCATCTGCAATGCTTTTCAGATTGTCTTCATCGATCACTGACACAGCAGGCTTTCTCGGATAGGATGAGGTATCTTCAATGAGCTCATCCTGACCTGTATAGCTTGACTTCATATACATATTGCCGCCCTCTGTTGTGCCGTATCCTAGCACGGCGCCGCCATCAACATATTTGGCAGCCGACTTGAACGATTTCAAATTCTCTTCATTTGTGATCTCACCGTCGCTTATGAAGAACACAACAACACTTCCATCGGCCTTTTCCCTGGCCCTCTTGAGCGTATCTGTCATCACATCAATGCTGACATTCATGGATGTGCCTTCTGCATACAACTGCTCAAGTGGATACAATGAATCTATCACATCCTCTGCATACTGTGAATTGTTTGTAAATGGCGCCACCAGATTCGCATTGTTGTTAAAACTGATCACCGCAAACTTTGCTCCGTCAAGTTCTTCTATTATATGACCGCAGTCCTTCTTGACCGCAGTAAGTCTCTCCGTATCTCCGTCATAATCACGTGCAAGCATGCTTATCGTGTCATCCACCACAAACAGCACATATGTATCCAACGTCTGCGTATTTGAGCTGACATTATCACTTGGAACCATAATCCTGAGATTTATGAGAAATACTAGGACTATCGCTATTATCTGTCTGACATACGCAATTCGGCTTCTCTTCTTTAGGAAGATCATTCCAACACACAATATGCCCATCAGCCAGATCGGTATTATTGGATCAATTTTCATAATTGCCACCCGCTTTTATCTGATTTATGTTCTCATCTGTGATATCACAGCTTTATGACTCTGCCGATACATGTCATCATTACAAATATTATCAGCAATGCCACAAATGGCCATTCAACCTTCGACTTCTCCTGTACGATCATCTTTGCATCGACCTGGTTTTTACTGCTTTTTTCTATGGCTGTAACTATCTGGTCAAACGTTCCCGACTCCTCTTCCATGAAAAACTGACCACCTGTACTCTCCACTGCTTTTTTCATGGATTCCCTGTTCTCGTCTGTCATCTCCTTAGTTCCGACTCCATATACAGTCACACCATTGTTCTTGCATATCGAAGCTGCATCATCCAGCGTAGCCACCGGATTTCCCTGAATATCGTTATCAGTTGAAAATATCATTATTTTTGTTCTGGTTTTATCCTTATCGGAAAAGTCACATGCTGCTGCCGCAAGTCCGTCACCTATAAGTGAACTTCCCCTCTGCTCATTTCCAACCAGTGTTCCCGAAGTTATATAACCTTCGTAATACAGCCAGTCATACATACTACTCAGATCTGTGCTGTACAGATCCGAATCGTCCTCTGAATTCCTGACCTTCAAGCTTTTATCGATCATATCGAGCTGTTCTTTTATGAACTCATAGTCATCCGTGAGCGGTGACAATAACACCGGACTTGTGTTAAATATGACTATTCCAAATCTTTCTCCATGCAATTCATCCACGGTTTTCTTGAGTTCCTCCAGAAGATTTTCATTCAGATAATCAACTGAGGTCGATATATCTATGCACAACATGATATCTCTGCAATAACGCTCATCCTGAACACGCTCTTTGCTGTACGGTCTGGCCATCATCACAAATGCGGACACGACAGCAACAATACTCAATATCAGCAAAGCCGCCATGCAGGATCTGTACACCGTCATCTTTCTCTTGAAATAATCTTCATCTCTGCTGTATAAAGGTCCTGCAATCTTCTTGCCGCCCTCATATGTATTTCCTTTTTTCTTGTTCCGTATAAACAGGCTGATGACCATGCCCAGTGCCACCACAGCTCCGAGCCAGATCACCCACATGTATTTTATATCCATCTCTCTATCGCACTCCTTGTTCTGGCCAACGAGTTCCTGACATCACCTTCTGATCTGCGTGCAAATTCCGGCGCATAATATTCTGCCACCAGAGAATACAGATCAGGAATACCCAAAGTTCCTATATCCCGGAGTGTATAGTTCTGAACCTTTATGTCCGTCATCTCATGCACAAACTTCCTTATACACATGCTCATCTTCTGGTAGGCATGACGAATATCCAGTCTGCCATTTTCAAAATCCATGCCTATGACATCAAGCTCAGCTATATACTTCCTTCTTATCCTGTCCTTGTCCTCCGGTCTCAATTCTCTCACAACAGGCTTTTTAGGCCTGTTGGAAAACCTTTTCCGGATAAACACGATGATCCAATATATCAGAACTGCAAGCACTACTGCTCCAGCAGCCACAATCGGCCATATCGCGTATGAAAATGGTTCCTGAAGGCTTACTGAACTCTCCATATTTACTCTCCTTTATCCATCTGATTATCTGTAGACAGCTGAGCTCTCCTGCCTGTGCCTGCCTAACAGTTCAGCTATCTTTTCATCCATGTCCTCTGTCGAATCAATGATCTGATATGTCATTCCAACGGACTTCATCTTCTCCGCGCATTCCTCTGCAACCTTCTGTCTGCGTATTTTTTCATTGCGGGCAATCTTTTTATCCTCCGAAATAAAATCCGGCAGATAATGTCTTGCCGCCATGTCATAGACACGTTTTCCCTTTATATCGACATCATCCACACATATCAGAAGTATGTCATTCGTTGCCTTCAGCTGTTTTAAAAGCCTGCCAGAAAGTCTGTTCATGCCATCCATATCTGTAACTATCAACATGATCATCTTCCTTCTGATATTCTTTGATATGAACTCGAGTGCCGCACTTAAATCTGAATCATTGTCCATGGATGTATCTCTGTCATATGCTGCCATAATATTTTCCACATTGAAAAGCCCTGTCTTAAATGGGAAATGCCGAATGGATGATTTGTCTGAATACGTTGCGCTTATATAATCTCCATTTGCACTCACCATACATGCCAAAGTTCCCGCCGCCATGAGCGCCACGTTTTTCTTTTCCTGCGTCTCGTTCGCGTTTGCAAGCATTCTCCTGTTAGTGTCGAGTACCAGCATAATATTATGTTTTTTCTCCGCTATATACTGTCTAACAAGGACCTTCTGGCTGCGCGCAGTCGCATTCCAATCCACATCCTTTATATCGTCCCCGGCAACATACTCTCTGAGTTCGTCAAAGTTCATGCTTCTTCCCTTATATATGGAATTGTATGAACCGTCAATTATCCTTGATGTCGCCCTTGTCGTGTAGATCGTCTTCATGCCTTTCATATTGCCCTGTATGAGAGGGACATATGTCATCTTCATATATTTTTACCTGCTCTCTCTGAAGAAGTTCCATTTTCCATCTGCGGTCAGCACCGTAGGCTATGGAGTCTTTACAGCACCTACGATCGCATCTATTATCTGTTCTACCTTTATGTCATCTGCCACAGCGGCAAATGTCAGCATGATCCTGTGTCTGAGAACCGAATATCTAAGTGCCTTTACATCGTCAGGCACGCAGTATCTTCTGCCATTTATGAGTGCAACCGCCTTTGCAGTCTCCATAAATGCTATTGCCGCTCTTGTACTTGCTCCCATGGCAACATACTGGGCAAGCTTTGGATCCATAAATTTATCAGTATTTCTCGACGCCTGAACAATATCGACTATGTATTTCTTTATAGCCGGATCTATATATACTCTCCTGCACAGCTTCTGAAGATACAGCACATCCTCCATGGATGCCACCGCGCTGATATTTGTAAATACATCTGACTCCACTCTGTTTAATATCTCAATCTCATCTGCCGGATTTGGATATGTGAGTGTCTCCTTCAGAAGGAATCTATCAAGCTGAGCCTCAGACAGCACGTATGTACCCTCGGATTCTATCGGATTCTGTGTCGCTATTACAACGAACACCTCCGGGAGCTTGTAGGTCTTGCCCCCTATACTTACCTCCCTTTCCTGCATCGCCTCAAGCATAGCGCTCTGAGTCTTTGCACTTGATCTATTGATCTCATCGAGAAGTACAAAATTGGAATATACTGGACCGATCTTATCCTCAAATGTATTTGTCGCCATATTGTACATCTGAGTTCCTATGATATCACTTGGTATAAGATCCGGTGTGCACTGTATCCTTGAAAAAGAACCATTCACCGCCTCAGTCATAACGCGGGCTGCAGTCGTCTTAGCAAGTCCCGGGACTGACTCCAGCAGAACATGTCCATTTGTCATCATTGCGACCAAAAGTGAATATCCCAGTCCTGGCTGTCCAACAACTTTGCTGTTATAATAACTGAAAAGCCTGTTTATTATCCCTACGGCTTTCTGTATCTCCTCGTTTGATATCTCCCTGTTTAATTCTGTGTTTTCCTGCATTTTTACTCACTTTCCTTTTACCTTTATACCACTGCTTTCAGCATATGTAACATTAACTGCCTTTTACAGAATATACCATATCACATATCAACTCAAATTAACAAATATAAAGCTATTTCATATTAATTTTCTCATAGAATTCCCTATATTATATAATTATAAGCAAAAAAAGTGACCAGGGATTACCTGGTCACCATAATGAGGGGAGAGAGGATTCAAATAAATGAAAACTCTACTCTCACATATTAACTTATACTCACTTATAAGTCAACACTTTTTTCATTTTATTACTTAAATACTTTATTATTCTGCGTCAGCCACCTTTGTGTCGGCACTTGCATAACTTTCCGGATTTTTCTGTTTGATAACCTTAAGTATAAATACAAACAGAACCATAAGTGCTATAAATATTGGCAGCATCACAAACCACTTAACATGCAGTCTGTATGTGAGCGGTCCGACTATAGCGTATGATATAAATGACAGCGCTGCAGCCGTTATGGCATATGGAAGCTGTGTTGATACATGGTTTACATGGTTGCACTGTGCTCCGGCTGATGCCATTATCGTGGTATCTGATATAGGTGAGCAGTGATCTCCGCATACAGCTCCCGCCATACATGCTGAGATAGCTACTATCATAAGCTCGTTGTTTTTTCCCTCAAATACAGCACACACGATAGGAATGAGTATTCCAAATGTTCCCCATGATGTTCCTGTAGCGAATGCCATAAGGCAACCTACAATGAATATAACCGCCGGCAAAAGGCTGAACAGACTTCCTGACGCTGATTCCATAGCATTCTGCACGAAATCCTTTGCGCCCATCATATCTGTGGTTCCCTTAAGAGTCCATGCAAATGTCAGAATCAATATTGCAGGAACCATAGCCTTGAAGCCCTCAGGTATCGCCTCCATACATTTACTAAAGTCAAGTACACCTCTTATCACATATAATAAGATAGTGATCAGCAGACCAAACAAACTTCCTATTGCTAGTCCAACTGAAGCATCACTGTTCGAAAATGCCTCGACAAATCCTGTTCCACTGAAAAATCCACCTGTGTAGATCATTCCTATAACACAGCATACAACAAGACAGATGATCGGTATTATAAGATCTATAACCTTTCCATTACTGTTGACAACGTCTGTCTCCTCAGCTGTGACAGTTTTCTTCCCATCTCCAAGTGAGAGAAGATCACCCTTCAGCGCATTCAGTTCGTGCTTTTCCATAGGGCCAAACTCTACCTTCATAACTATCATGGCAATCATCATAGCCAAAGTTAGGAATGAGTAATAGTTATATGGTATAGCCTTTATAAACAGGCCAAATCCATCCTCACCTTTTACAAATCCACTGACAGCCGCAGCCCAGGATGACACCGGTGCAATAATACATATAGGTGCTGCTGTGGCATCTATAACATACGCAAACTTCGCTCTCGATATCCTGTGTTTGTCAGTCACTGGCTTCATGACACTACCAACCGTGAGACAATTGAAATAATCATCAATAAATATAAGTACACCTAACAGTACTGTACAGAGCTGCGCGCCCTGTCTGGTCTTGATATGAGTCGCTGCCCAGTCTCCAAATGCCTTTGAACCTCCAGCCTTGTTCATAAGGGCAACTATCGTTCCCAGGATGACAAGGAATATAAGTATACCCACATTGTAGGAATCTGAAAGCTGAGCTATAAGTCCATCCTGCAATACGTTTGATATACTACCTGTAAAACTAAAACCTGATGCAAACACACCGCCTATTACAATTCCTATAAAAAGTGAACTGTAAACTTCTTTTGTTATAAGAGCAAGTGTGATGGCCACAACCGATGGTACAAGCGCCCAGAACGTTGCATAGGTCGATGGTGATGGAATCTTATCCACATATATGGACACAATTCCAAGAACCGCGATAATCAAAATCACCACGGCGATAGCAATTAGATTTTTCTTGCTGCTCTTCATCTTGATCCTCCCTGATCTTTTTCTTTTTGTATAGTATTTGTATGTGATAATTCATTGTAAGATAATGTATTATCACGTCACATAATTAAAGTTATATCATATAAACCGGTTGTTTGAACAGTATTAATAACCTTTTTATTTTATTTTTTATATTCATGCAATCACCTTACAATATGCATTTTCAATCAAAAACAGTCAAAATTTATTATAAATATGTAAATATGGTGGAAAACAGTCAAATGCTATTGCACTAAAAACATTTTTGTCATATTATCAGCTTGTAAGCAAGAGATGAACGAGTCATACAGACTATGACAATTGCTTACGACCACAATTTTATAACATTGACAATTTACTATTTTTTGTTATTTACTCCCTTTTTGTAGTCAGCAATGACTACACCCCAATCCCTTAATTGGTACAGCCGCCGAGCGGCTGTACCCCTCCCTTAGGATTTCGATAATGGTTCAGGGAATTAAAAGCGGGTAAAAGCTAGTTTATGAGACATACTTTCCCATATCAGCTCACAAAAAACTTATATATAAAAGAAGCAGAATCATGATAGCCTAAAAACGATTCTGCTTCTTTTATTTTCTCTTTTATTATTTCTTTTGCTATTTCCCTTATTCTTATATTGTTCATTTATTTCTTTCTTGTTTTGTCTATGTGCGCGCAACCAAAATGTGCGCAACTCACGCTTGTTGTCTTACCATTTGATTTTTTTAGATTGTTTGAGCATATGCATTAGTTTATAATCATTTATTCGCGTGTATTTGAGTAATATATGATCAAAAACAGTCACAATCGCCAACTTATATGGTATTATGGCTTGAAAGCTTGCAAAGCTATTGCAATATTATTCCATTTGTCATATTATCAGTTTGTAAGCAAGAGATGAATGAGTAATACAGATTACAGCAGTTGCTTACAACTACAATTTTATAACATTGACAATTTACTATTTTTTGTTATTTACTCCCTTTTGTAGTCAGCAATGACTACACCCCCAATCCCTTAATTGGCGCAGTCGCCAAACGGCTGCGCTCCTCCCTATGGATTGCATGAACAGAGGGTAATTGCTAGTTTATGAGACATATTCTCCCATACCAGCTCACAAAAAAACTTATATAAAAGAAACAGGATTATGATCGCCTAGTCATAATCCTGTTTCTTTTATTACATTTTTTTCTTGTCTTGATCAACATTATTTTTGAAGGTATTTTTTATTATTACTCCAATATTTTATACGTTTTTACAAATTTTACTTTACTTCTCTTCTATAAAACCTTTAAAATTCTTTTCAACCAGTTTTCTGGACACCATCACCTGGTGATCACATCCAGTACATCTAAGTCTGAAGTCCATTCCAACCCGGAGTATCTCCCAAGCGTTAGTTCCACATGGATGAGCTTTTTTCATCTTTATAACCTGACCTACATTGAATACCATATAAACAATATCCTCCTCTGTTATTCCAATATAATTTACAATACACTTTTATAAAATAAAAAGCTGAAACCTTTAACAGTTTCAGCTTTCATCTTAATCTCTTTGTTTAGTGCCCAAAGCTGGAATCGAACCAGCGACACGAGGATTTTCAGTCCTCTGCTCTACCAACTGAGCTATCTGGGCTTACATAAAAGTAGCGGGGACAGGATTTGAACCTATGACCTTCGGGTTATGAGCCCGACGAGCTTCCAGACTGCTCCACCCCGCGGCAAAAAAATAAAATGGGCGGAGATGGATTCGAACCATCGAAGCATTACGCAGCAGATTTACAGTCTGTCCCCTTTGGCCACTCGGGAATCCACCCATTTATTGCTTTTGGCAACTTCTTGCTTTAAGCAAAAAGCCGATGATCGGACTCGAACCGATAACCTGCTGATTACAAATCAGCTGCTCTGCCAATTGAGCCACATCGGCATATTAAATTGTCAAATGACCCCAACGGGATTTGAACCCGTGTTACCGCCGTGAAAGGGCGATGTCTTAACCGCTTGACCATGGGGCCAGGTTTTTAAAAGCAGCTCCCCGAGTAGGGCTCGAACCTACAACCCCTCGGTTAACAGCCGAGTGCTCTACCATTGAGCTATCGAGGAATATCACCTGGTAAACCACGGCGTCTTAGTCAATAATAACACATTTGACTTGAAAATGCAAGTACTTTTTTACTTGTACCTTCAGAATTTCACACAGAAAGCTAGTAACCTAACCCCATCTAATAACCAACGACTGTTTCAAAGTAAACTTTATTCTTTACTGTGTATGCCTTAGATTCTGCACCTTGCAGATATCTTACACACTTGCGTATCTCCAAAGCTTATCTCTTAGAAACCTCTAAGGATAAGTCCTCGACCTATTAGTACTTCTCAGCTCAGTGCGTTACCGCACTTACACTCAAAGCCTATCAACCTTGTAGTCTTCAAGGGGTCTTACTCCGAAGATGGGATATCTTATCTTGAGGGGGGCTTCACGCTTAGATGCCTTCAGCGTTTATCCCTGCCAAACTTGGCTACTCTGCCATGCCTTTGGTAAAACAACAGATACACCAGAGGTTTGTCCATCCCGGTCCTCTCGTACTAAGGACAGCTCCTCTCAAATATCCTACGCCCACGCCGGATAGGGACCGAACTGTCTCACGACGTTCTGAACCCAGCTCGCGTACCGCTTTAATGGGCGAACAGCCCAACCCTTGGAACCTGCTACAGCTCCAGGATGCGATGAGCCGACATCGAGGTGCCAAACCACTCCGTCGATGTGAACTCTTGGGAGTGATAAGCCTGTTATCCCCAGGGTAGCTTTTATCCGTTGAGCGATGGCAATCCCACTTTATACCACCGGATCACTAAGTCCTACTTTCGTATCTGCTCCACCCGTCGGTGTCGCAGTCAAGCTCCCTTCTGCCTTTGCACTCTTCGAACGGTTTCCAACCGTTCTGAGGGAACCTTTGAGCGCCTCCGATACTCTTTCGGAGGCGACCGCCCCAGTCAAACTCCCCGTCAGACATTGTCCCCCAGCCGGGTCACGGCTGCAGGTTAGAAACCCAGTACTGTAAGGGTGGTATCCCAAGGTTGGCTCCATGGCAACTGGCGTCACCATTTCCTAGCCTCCCACCTATCCTGTACAGACAGTACCGAATCCCAGTATCAAACTGGAGTAAAGCTCCATGGGGTCTTTCCGTCCTGGCGCAGGTAACCAGCATCTTCACTGGTATTTCAATTTCACCGGGTGTGTTGTTGAGACAGTGCCCAAATCATTACGCCTTTCGTGCGGGTCGGAACTTACCCGACAAGGAATTTCGCTACCTTAGGACCGTTATAGTTACGGCCGCCGTTTACTGGGGCTTAAATTCAAAGCTTCGATTGCTCTAACCTCTCCTCTTAACCTTCCAGCACCGGGCAGGCGTCAGCCCATATACCTCACCTTTCGGTTTTGCATAGACCTGTGTTTTTGCTAAACAGTTGCTTGGGCCATTTCTCTGCGGCCATATTTCTATGGCACTCCTTCTCCCGAAGTTACGGAGTCATTTTGCCGAGTTCCTTAACAACACTTCTCCCGCCGGCCTTAGGATTCTCTCCTCATCCACCTGTGTCGGTTTACGGTACGGGTACTCATGAAACAATAGCGGCTTTTCTTGGCAGCTGGCTCACACGCTTCTCTACTAATGTTCGATCCACATCGCGCTTTACATTTCTCACACGGATTTTCCTATGTGACTGCTATACGCTTGTACCGGCTTTTCCATTTCCGGCTCGTGCTCTCCTTCTGCGTCCCCACAGTTCTGTTCATAAGCAGTACAGGAATTTCAACCTGTTATCCATCGACTACGACTTTCGTCCTCGCCTTAGGCCCCGACTTACCCAGGGAAGATCAGCTTTACCCTGGAAACCTTAGATATTCGGCCTTTAAGATTCTCACTTAAATCTCGCTACTCATTCCGGCATTCTCTCTTCTTAACTCTCCACTGCTCCTTACAGTACAGCTTCATCGACTTAAGAATGCTCCTCTACCATCCTTTCGGATCCACAGCTTCGGTGTCGTGTTTTAGCCCCGGACATTTTCGGCGCAGGACCTCTCGACTAGTGAGCTATTACGCACTCTTTGAATGTATGGCTGCTTCTGAGCCAACATCCTAGTTGTCTTCGAAATCCCACATCCTTTACCACTTAACACGCACTTTGGGACCTTAGCTGGTGGTCTGGGCTCTTTCCCTTTTGACTACCCAACTTATCTCGTGCAGTCTGACTCCCGTACATCATCTACGCGGCATTCGGAGTTTGAT